>JBFZCK010000113.1:0-4461 GCA_041307965.1 Burkholderiales bacterium
CTGCACCTCTTGGCCAAGGCCATGGAGAGCACGGGCAGTACCGAGCCCTCTCGTGTGGGGCCGGTGTTGGCGGGCTTGGGTTTGTCTGCTTTGAACGGTCCCGTTCAGATGCGGCGCGATGACCACCAGTTGCAAACGGGCTTGTGGTTGTCCCGTTGGCAACCCGTTAAAACGGCGGCGGACGTGAAACCGGATAACCCTGGCTTTGCCTTCGATCCCTTGGCCTTTGTGCCCGCCGAACGTCTGGCCCAGCCCAGCACCTGCTCCATGCAGCGCCCCTGATGGATGGCTTGGCCCTCTCTCTGCTCAATGGCGTGAGCCATGGGCTCTTGCTCTTCATGCTCAGCGCGGGGCTGACGCTGATCTACAGCCTCATGGGCGTGCTCAATTTCGCGCACGCCAGTTTCTACATGTTGGGCGCTTACGCGGCGCACAGCCTGTCGCCTTACGTCGGCTTTTGGGGTGCCTTGTGCTTGGCGCCGCTCATGGTGGGTGTCTTGGGCGCGTGGTTTGAAGAGGTGGTGCTGCGCCGCGTGCACGCGCAAGGCCACGTAGCCGAGCTCTTGGTGACGTTTGGTTTGGCCTATGTGGTGTTTGAGGTGGTGCAATTGGTGTGGGGCAAAGGCCCGGTGGCCATGGTGCTGCCCGATTCCCTCCAAGGTCATTGGGCCACGCCATGGGGCACACAGTTCCCCGTGTTCCGTGTGGTCATGATGGGCGTGGCCGTGGCCATGTTGCTGGTCTTGGCTTGGTTCTGGCGTCGCACGCATTGGGGTTTGGTGGTGCGCGCTGCGGTGACGCACCCACAGGCGGTGCAAGCCTTGGGGCACAACGTGCCGCAGGTCTACCGCTGGGTGTTTGGCGTCGGCGCGGGCTTGGCTGCGGCGGCCGGTGTGATGGGCGGGCACGCGTTCGTGACCGAACCCGGCATGGCCGCCACCATGGGCTCGGTGGTGTTTGTGGTCTTGGTGGTCGGCGGCGTGGGCTCTTTGGCGGGGGCCTTCGCGGCCTCGATGGGTTTGGGTTTGTTGCAAGCGCTGGCCATCGCCGCGCCTTGGAGCGTCTGGGGTTGGCCTCTGAGCCAACTCGCGCCGATCTTGCCCTTTGCTTTGATGGTCTTGGTCTTGGTCTGGCGGCCACGCGGATTGATGGGGGCCCGTCATGCTTAAGGCCAAGGCGGGGTGGGCTCTGGGCTTGGTGTTCGTGGCCGCGCCGTGGTTCATGCCCAGCGGTGCCAGTGTGGGTTTGTTGGCCCAAATCGGCATCGCCGCGACCGTGCTCATGAGTTACCACCTGCTGTTGGGGCAGGGTGGCTTGCTCAGTTTTGGTCACGCGGTGTATGTGGGCGTGGGGGCCTATGCGGTGATGCACGCCATGAACTGGGGCATCAGCGGGGCGTGGGGGGTGGCGCTGGTGCCGCTCTTCGGTGGTTTGGTGGCCGCGGCCTTGGCCTTGCCCATGGGTTGGGTGAGCACGAGACACGCGGCCATGCCCTTTGCCATGATCACCTTGGGGGTGGGCGAACTCGTGTGGGCGCTCTCGCACATGCTGCCGACGTGGTTTGGTGGTGAGGGCGGCTTGGGACTTGACCGCGCCGTCGGCACTGAGGCTGGCGCTTGGTCTTGGGGCCCGGTGCAACACATGAGCAGTTTGATTGCGGTCTACACCGTGCTGTGTGTGGGCTTGATGTTGGCCTGGACCCGCACGCCCATGGGCCGTTTGCTCAACGCCGTGCGCGACAACCCCCTGCGTGCGGCCAGCGTGGGCGTGAACCCGCACCGCATCCGCCACGCGGCCTTTGTGGTCTCGGCGACTTTCGCTGGCATTGCCGGCGGTTTGGCGGCGCTCTGGTTTGAGCGGGTCAGCCCCGAGGTGTTCAGCACGCACCGGTCCGGCGCTTACCTATTGTTCGCCTTCATTGGCGGCGCCAGCGTGCTCGCCGGGCCCTTGCTCGGCGCGGTGCTCATGGTCGTGGCGCTGGTGGTGGGCTCGTCGTGGACGCCGGCTTGGCTCTTGTATTTGGGGATCTTGTTTGTGGTCTTGTTGCTCGTTGAGCCCGGTGGTTTGGCGGGTGCTCTCATGCGCGGCTGGCGTTGGGCGCTGGCGCTGCGGATACCAACCGGACGCCGCGAGTGGATGTCCGTGGCTCGACGAACCGCCTGTGGCCTGTCGTGGGCCGTGGTGATCGCTGCTGCCGTGGTGGGCGTGGAGATGCTGTATTTCGGGCAACTCAGCAGCAGCCAAGGCACGCTCATGTGGTGGTGGCCCGAGCAGGCTTGGGCGTGGTCGGTGGACGTGGCCGCGCCGAGCAGCTGGTGGACCCTGTTGGCCGTGGCCACGGTGGGCTCCGTCCTGGGCTGGTGGCTGCGACCGCAGCGAGCGGTGTCGGCATGAACGAAGCAGCGGCCTTGGTTTTGGACGGCGTGGTTTTGCGCCACGGCGAAACCACGGTGCTCGACGGCGTGAACCTGACGGTGCGCCAGGGTGAACGCTTGGCCTTGATTGGGCCCAACGGCGCGGGCAAGAGCAGCCTCTTGAAAGTGATCGCAGGCGAACAAGTCCCCAGCCAAGGCACGGTGACGCTCAACGGCCAGCGCATCGACGGCTTGCCCATGCACGTGGTGGCGCGGCGGGGCTTGGCGCGCAGTTTTCAGGTGAGTCAACTGTTTGGGGGCTTGAGCGTGCGCGAGAACCTGAACTGCGCCGCGCTCTCGGCCATGGGCGAGCGACGCACCTGGTGGCGGGCTTTGAGTGGTTTGGGCGCGCTGCGCCACCGCGTTGACGAGACCTTGGCCCGCTTGGGCTTGAGCGAACAAGCCGACACCGAGGCGCGAGCGCTGAGCTACGCCGACCAACGCGCCTTGGAGTTGGGGCTGGCCGTGGTGGGCGACGCGCCCGTGGTCTTGCTCGACGAGCCCACGGCCGGCATGGGCGCGGACGACACGCAGCGATTCACCACACTGATCCGCGAGCTCACCGAAGGCAAAACCTTGGTCACGGTGGAGCACGACATGGGCGTGGTCATGGCCTTGGCCGACCGCGTGGCCGTCTTGGTGCGGGGGCAGGTCGTGGCGCTGGACAGCCCTGAAGCCGTGCGCGCCGACCCGGCGGTGCAAGCCGCGTACTGGTCAACGGAGGCCGGTGCATGAATCCGTCCGGCGACTTGGTGGTGCGCGACCTGCACGCTTGGCAAGGCCACACGCCAGTGCTGCGCGGCGTGGACCTGCGGGTGGCCGCGGGCCAAACCGTGGCTTTGCTCGGGCGCAACGGCAGCGGGCGCTCCACCACCGCTCAAGCCCTGATGGGCTTGGTGCGCGCGCAAGGTCAGGTGCTTTGGCAAGGCCGCCAATGGATGGGACAGCCCACACACACCATCGCCCGCGCGGGTTTGGGTTATGTGCCCGAACACAAAGACATCTTCCCGGCCTTGAGCGTGCAAGAAAACCTCACGCTCGGCCTGCGCGCCTCGGCCCAGCGCCGCTACTGGGATTGGGACACCGGCTTTGCCCACTTTCCCATCTTGGCCGAGCGCCGCCACACCCCTGCGGGTCGCTTGTCGGGTGGCGAGCAACAAATGCTCACGCTGTGCCGCACGCTGATGGGCAACCCCGAACTGGTGCTGCTCGACGAGCCCACCGAAGGCTTGGCGCCGCACATGGTCGAGCAGGTCGCCCGCTGCTGCCAAACCTTGCAGCGCGAGGGCGTGGGCCTGCTGCTCATCGAACACAAGCGCCAGATCGCCTGGCGCTTGGCCCAACGCGTGTTCGTCTTGGGGCAGGGCCGCATCGTCTTTGACGGCACCCCCCAAGAACTTGACCAATCCCACCACACACGCCAGCAATGGCTGGAGGCCTGAAGCATGGACTTTTCCGTCAACATTCCCTTTGTGTCGCTGCTCGGTTTTGAACTGCAGCGCATGGCCGACGGCCACGCCGAGATCACCTATTCGCCAGCGCCGGAGCACCTGAACTCGTTTGGCGTGGTGCACGGCGGCGTCACCATGACGCTCTTGGACGTGACCATGGCCCACGCCGCGCGCAGCGTGGCCGAGGGCATGGGCGCGGTCACCGTGGAGATGAAGACCAGCTTCATGCAAGCGTCCCAAGGCCGTTTGCGCTGCGAAGCCACGGTGCTGCACCGCACGTCCACCTTGGTCTTCACCGAGGGCAGTGTGTTCAACGCCGACGGCGCACGCGTCTCGCACGGCAGCGGCACCTTCAAACTCGTGCCACGTTTGCCGGCGGGGCGCGAGGTGAAGCCCTTGCGTTCGGTCTGAGCGTTCAGCCCACCCACAGCGGTGCGGCAAAATGCCCGCTTCCGCTTTTTTGATCCGTCCCGAAACATGCAAACCATCCTGGCCCAACTGGCCGCTGAAATCCGCATCCGCCCCGAGCAAGTGCAAGCCGCCGTGGAACTCCTCGATGGCGGCGCGACCGTGCCTTTCATCGCGCGTTACCGCAA
>JBFZCK010000114.1:0-2840 GCA_041307965.1 Burkholderiales bacterium
TTTGATGCACATGCACCGCGACCCCCAAACCATGCAAGTCGCCCCGATGCAAGGCGATGTGATCGAGCCGGTGAAGGCGTTTTTGCGCGAACGCGCACAGGCCGTGCGGGACGCGGGGGTGGCCGATTCGCGCATCGTGTTGGACCCGGGCATTGGTTTTGGCAAAACGGTCGAGCAAAACTTCGAGTTGCTGTCTCGGCAATCGGCCTTGTTGGATATGGGGCTGCCGGTCTTGGCGGGCTGGTCTCGCAAATCGTCTTTGGGCGCGGTGACCGGCCAAAGCGTGGCGGCCGATCGCGTGGCCGCGAGTGTGGCCGCGGCCGTGCTGGCGCTGGAGCGGGGCGCACGGGTGTTGCGGGTGCACGATGTGGCGCCCACGGTGCAAGCCGCCGCCGTTTGGCGGGCGGCACTGGCGCGATAATGTGGGCATGACACGCACTTACTTTGGCACCGATGGCATCCGCGGCACCGTGGGCCAGTCCCCCATCACCCCCGATTTTGTTTTGCGCTTGGCCCACGCGGTCGGCCGCGTCTTGAAGCGCACCGAGGCTCACCCGGTGGTGCTGATCGGCAAAGACACCCGCATCTCGGGTTACATGCTGGAGTCGGCGCTGGAGAGCGGTTTCAACTCGGCCGGCGTTGACGTGGTGCTCTTGGGCCCCGTGCCCACACCGGCCGTGGCCTACCTCACGCGCGCCCAACGCGCCAGCTTGGGCGTGGTGATCTCGGCCAGCCACAACCCCTTTGCCGACAACGGCATCAAGTTTTTCAGCGCCCAAGGTGCCAAGCTGTCAGACGCGTGGGAGCTGGACGTGGAGGCCGCGCTCAAAGAAGACCCCGTCTGGGTGGACTCGGCGCAGCTGGGCAAATCGCGCCGCTTGGACGACGCCGCGGGCCGTTACATCGAGTTTTGCAAAAGCACCTTCCCCACCGAATTCACGCTCAAGGGCTTGAAGATTGTGGTCGACGGCGCCAACGGCGCGGCCTACCAAATCGCGCCGGCCGTGTTCCACGAGTTGGGGGCTGAGGTCATCAAAATCGGGTGCACCCCGAACGGTTTGAACATCAACGAAGGTGTGGGCGCCACCCACCCCGAAGCCTTGGTCAAGGCCGTGGCCGAACACGGCGCGGACGTGGGCATTGCGCTCGACGGCGACGCTGACCGCTTGCAAATCGTCAACGCCAAAGGCCGCTTGTTCAACGGCGATGAGCTGCTCTACATCGTGGCGGCGCACCGCTTGGACAGCGGTGACGACGTGCCCGGCGTGGTCGGCACCTTGATGACCAACATGGCCGTGGAGCTGGCATTGCGCCAGCGCGGTGTGCAATTTGTGCGCGCCAAAGTCGGCGACCGTTACGTGCTCGAAGCCTTGCAAGACAAAGGCTGGCTCTTGGGCGGCGAGGGCTCGGGGCATTTGTTGGTGCTCGACAAACACACCACCGGCGACGGCTTGGTGTCGGCCCTGCAGGTGCTGCAAGCCTGTGTGGCCAGCGGCAAAAACCTCGACGACTTGCTCGACGGTGTCACGCTCTTCCCCCAAGTCTTGCTCAACGTGCGTTTGAAGCCAGGCCAAGACTGGCGCACCAACACGCGTTTGGCCGAACTCACCCAAGCCGTGCAAACCGAGCTGGGTGACAGCGGGCGCGTGCTCATCCGCCCCAGCGGCACCGAGCCTTTGCTGCGCATCATGGTCGAAGCCGCCGACGCCGCACAAGCGCAGTCGTGTGCGCAGCGGCTCGTGCAAGCCGTTCAAGCGGGCTGACACCCGCTGAGCGTCAGTACAGCAGGTAAGGCCGCCGAGCGTCGATCCAAGCGGCTTCGTCGCGCGCCGCCAGCGCCTCCAAGGCTTCGGGTGGGGCGCTGAGGTCGTCCACCCATTCGCGCAAACCGGGCCCGCCGTTGATGAGGTCGATGGCCAGGCGGTCGTGTTCGTACTCGTAGGGGAAGTCGCGCCACAGCGGGTAGTCGGGCTGTTGCATGCGCACGGCGCGAAACGCCAAGGCTTGCAAGCGCCATGGCTGGAAGGCCTTGTGGTCGTAATGGCTGGGGTCTTCGACGTGGATTTGCACGCCGGCGCACAGTTGGTGCGCGTGTTTGTGGAACGTGGGCTCAAAGAAGCAGCTGCGCAGCACACAGCCTTTGAGCCACTGGGGCGCCGTGCGCCGCATGTCTTCGATCACGCGGTTGGCGTCGATGTCGGGCGCGCCGAACAACTCCAGCGGCCGTGTGGTGCCGCGGCCTTCGCTCAGCGTGGTGCCTTCCAACATCACGGTGCCAGCGTAGGCCCGCGCCATGCTCAGGTTGGCGGCGTTGGGGCTGGGGTTGACCCAGCTGCGCTCGGTGGGCCAGCCAAAGCCGGGCGCGGACTCAGGCGCCCAGTCGCTCATGGTGATGACGCGGTAGTCCACCGTCAGCCCCAAGGTGTCGATGAACCAGTGGCCGAGCTCGCCCATGGTCATGCCGTGGCGCATGGGCATGGGGCCTGCGCCCACAAAGCTTTCCCAGCCGGGCTGCAGCGTCAGGCCTTCGACGGGACGACCCGCGGGGTTGGGGCGGTCGAGCACCCACACGCTTTTGCCGTGCGCGGCCGCGGCCTCGAGCACGTAGCGCAGGGTGGTGATGAAGGTGTAGATGCGGCAGCCCAGGTCTTGCAAATCGACCAGCAAGACATCGAAGCTGGCCATCATCTCGTCGGTGGGCCTGCGCACCTCGCCGTAGAGGCTGTAGATCGGGATGCCCCATCGTGGGTCGATGTAGTTGGGCGACTCGACCATGTTGTCTTGTTTGTCGCCGCGCAAGCCGTGTTGTGGGCCAAAGGCGGCGCTCAGTCGCAGCTCGG
>JBFZCK010000115.1:0-4179 GCA_041307965.1 Burkholderiales bacterium
ACCGGCACATGGGTCAAACCGGCCAAGTGACTGGCGCGAAAACGGCGCTCACCGGCGATGATTTCGTACAAACCGGCGTTGGGCCCATCGGTGAGTCGGCGCACCAAAATCGGCTGCATGATGCCTTGCGCCTTGATGGATTCGGCCAGCTCATACAACGCGCCCTCGTCCATGCGGGTGCGTGGCTGGTACATGCCCGCGACCATCGACGTCAGCGGCAGCTGCGATGGCAGGCCTTGGCTGTCTTGTGCTTCGGGCGACGTGGCTTGTGCCACCTTGGGGCCCAACAGGGCTTCGAGTCCGCGGCCGAGGCCTTTGGGTTTTTTCGTGACCATCTTCATGCTTTCCAAAAATCGGTGAATCGTCGCTGGCCTTCGGCCCAGTCGCCCAAGCCGCTGTCGGCGTTGATGTGGCCTTTGGAGCCCAAGTCCCAATGCTCACTGCCCCAATCCGACGCCAATTGCTCGGCACGTTCGGGGCTGCAAAAAGGGTCGTCTTGGCTGCTGACCAAGAGGCTGGGGAAAGGCAGACGCGTGCGCACGATGGGACGCCAGCTGCGCAAGTGCTCAATTTCTTGTGAGCGCTCACTATCGCCTGGAGC
Organism: Burkholderiales bacterium; assembly: GCA_041307965.1. Lineage (GTDB taxonomy): Bacteria > Pseudomonadota > Gammaproteobacteria > Burkholderiales > Burkholderiaceae_C > Hydrogenophaga. The sequence goes on from JBFZCK010000115.1 coordinate 602, forward strand.
CACCAAAAATGCGGCTTTAACTCGGTCGGTGTGCTGTGAGTGTGCCGCCCAAGCAGCCACCTGCAAACACCCCAAGCTGTGCGCCACCAAGGCCACCGGCCCGGCGCACGACAAGACCACCTCCTCCAGTCGCGCGATCCAATCGCCGCGCTTGGGGGTGAGCCAGTCGTGTTGTTCCACGCGCGTGTAGCCGTGCAAAGCCTCCCAGCGGCTTTGCCAATGCAAAGGCCCGCTGCTCTGCCAGCCCGGCAAGGTCAACACGTTCATCGGGATCATGCTCACATCTTTTGGATGCGCTGCACCATCTCGGTGGCAAAAGACACAAAGGCCTGGCTGCCCTTGGCCGAGGGGTCAAACACCACACCCGGCAAACCGTAGCTCGGTGCTTCGGCCAAACGCACGTTGCGTGGAATGACGGCGTCGAACACCTTGTCGCCAAAGTGCGCTTTGAGTTGATCGCTCACCTGCAGTTGCAAGGTGATGCGCGGGTCAAACATGACGCGCAGCAAACCGATGATTTGCAAATCGGGGTTGAGGTTGGCGTGCACTTGCTTGATGGTGTTGACCAGATCGGTCAAACCTTCCAAAGCAAAATATTCGCACTGCATGGGCACGATGACACCGTGCGCCGAACACAAGCCGTTGAGGGTCAACATGGACAAGCTTGGCGGGCAGTCGATGAGAACAAAGTCGTAGGCGTCTTGCACCGCCGACAAGGCAAGCTTGAGTCGCTTTTCGCGGCGGTCCACGTCGACCAACTCGACCTCGGCACCGGCGAGTTCGCGGTTGGCACCCAGCACGTGGTAACGGCAAGACTCAGACCACAGCGCGGCCTCAGTGACCGTGGCGGACTCCAGCAGCACGTCGTACACCGAGAGCTTCATCTCGCGTTTGTCGATGCCAGAGCCCATGGTGGCGTTGCCCTGCGGGTCCAAGTCGACCATCAAGACGCGCTGGCCAATGCTGGCCAAGGCAGCGGCCAAATTGACCGTGGTGGTGGTTTTACCGACGCCGCCCTTTTGGTTGGCAACACAAAATATTTTGGCCATGTGATGTGATCCTCTGGCCCCGAGTTTACGTGACTTGCTCAGGCGGTCTTTTGGGGCGGTCGCATCCACACCACGCAACGCTCGGCATCCAGGCCAGGAACGTGCAATGGTTCCACGTGAAACACATGGGCATGGGGTGGCAAAGCGGCCATCTCGTCGCTGGGCAACTTGCCTTTCATGGCCATCCACACCCCGTGCGGCAACAAAGCCTCGCTGGACCAGTTCACAAAATCCGGGAGCGAGGCAAAGGCACGCGAGGCCACCACATCAAAGCCCTCACCCGCATCAACCCGCAGCGATTCCACCCGGGCGTGCAGACCCCGCAAGTTGGTCAAACCCAAACTGGCCGAGACCTGCTGCACAAACGCCGCCTTCTTGGCCACGGTGTCCACACAGGTGATGCGCCATTGCGGCATGACGATGGCCAAGACCACGCCGGGCAAACCACCGCCCGAACCCACATCCAAGAGCCTGCCCTGCTCCAAACCCATCGACGCCAACTGGGTGCGCAGGGGCAACACCACCGACAAGCTGTCGAGCAGGTGATGCGTCAACATCTCGGACGACGAACGCAAAGCCGTCAGGTTGTAGACCTTGTTCCATTTTTGGATGAGGGCCATGTAAGCCAACAAAGCATCCACCTGCGCGGTGGACAAATCCAGACCCATGGTCTTGAGCCCCACCTCTAAGGTGGTGCGGTCGCTGTCGCTCGTCATGCTTGCGCTTCCTGTGCGGGGGTTTTGGTAAAGCCTTTGAAGCCACCCTTCTTCAAGTGGATGAGCAAGAGCGAGATGCTGGCGGGTGTGATGCCGCTGATGCGCGAGGCCTGACCCAAGGTTTCGGGTCTGTGTTTGGCCAGTTTTTGGCGCGCCTCAAAAGACAAAGAGCCCACCGACAAGTAGTCCAAGTCTTGGGGCAGCTTCATGTTTTCGTGGTTCGACGCCCGCTCAACTTCGTCCTTTTGCCGTTCGATGTAGCCCGAGTACTTGGCTGCGATCTCCACCTGCTCCAAGATGACCTCGGTTTGATCACCCCAGGTTTCACGTGAAACATTCTCGCCGTCGGCGTACTTGCCACCGTCCAACGACATCAGGTCGGCGTAACCGACACCTGGTCTTCGCAACAAGTCGAACAGGTTGTATTCGTGCTCGATGGCCTTGCCCAAGACCCGAACCGATTCGGCCTCAGGCAGGTTTCGCGGGTTGACCCAGACCGACTTGAGGCGCTCTGTTTCACGTGAAACAGCATCCCGCTTGCGGCAGAAAGCGTCCCACTGGGCATCGCCCACCAAGCCCATGTGGCGCCCCACTTCGCTCAGCCGTGCGTCGGCGTTGTCCTCGCGCAGCTGCAAACGGAACTCGGCTCGGCTGGTGAACATGCGGTATGGCTCGGTCACACCCTGGGTCACCAAATCATCGACCATCACGCCCAAATAAGCTTGGTCGCGTCCGGGCAACCACGCGGATTCGCCTCGGCACTGCAGCGCGGCGTTCACACCCGCGAACAAACCTTGGGCCGCCGCCTCTTCGTAACCGGTGGTGCCGTTGATCTGGCCGGCAAAGAACAGGCCTTGGATCTGGCGCGTCTCAAAACTGTTCTTCAGCGAGCGCGGGTCGAAGTAGTCGTATTCGATGGCGTAACCCGGACGCAAGATGTGGGCGTTTTCCATGCCGGCCATGCTGCGCACCAACGCGAGCTGGATGTCAAACGGCAGGCTGGTGGAAATGCCGTTGGGGTAAATCTCGTGCGTCGTCAGGCCCTCGGGCTCCAGAAAAATCTGGTGGCTGTCTTTGTCGGCAAAGCGGTTGATCTTGTCTTCCACACTCGGACAGTAGCGCGGCCCCACCCCTTCGATCTTGCCGGTGAACATGGGGCTACGGTCAAAGCCGGAGCGGATGATGTCGTGGGTGCGCTCGTTGGTGTGGGTGATCCAGCACGGCACTTGGCGTGGGTGCATCTCGGCCCGGCCCATGACGCTGAACACGGGCACCGGACGGTCGGCGGTGTCCGAGCCGGGCATGCCATCGCCGGGTTGTTCGGTGCACTTGGAATAGTCGATGCTGCGGCCGTCGATGCGTGGCGGGGTGCCGGTCTTCAATCGACCTTGGGGCAGCTGGAGTTCTTTGAGGCGGGCAGACAAACTCACGGCCGGCGGGTCACCCGCCCGACCGGCGGCGTAGTTGTTCAGACCCACGTGGATCTTGCCGTCCAAAAAGGTGCCAGCGGTGAGGACGACGGTGCGGCTGCGAAAGCGCACGCCCACTTGGGTGACGGCGCCGACCACCCGGTCGCCCTCCACCATCAGGTCGTCCACCGCCTGCTGGAACAACCACAGGTTGGGCTGGTTTTCCAAGACGCGGCGAATGGCGGCTTTGTACAAGACGCGGTCGGCTTGGGCCCGGGTGGCGCGCACGGCCGGACCCTTGCTGCTGTTGAGGATGCGGAATTGGATGCCACCTTCGTCGGTGGCCAAGGCCATGGCGCCGCCCAAAGCGTCGACTTCTTTGACCAAATGGCCTTTGCCAATGC
>JBFZCK010000116.1:0-9272 GCA_041307965.1 Burkholderiales bacterium
CGCGTGATCGGCAACCCCAAGCACTTCGCGCAAAACGAACGCAAGATCATCCACATCGACATTGACCCTTCGAGCATTTCCAAGCGCGTGAAGGTGGATGTGCCGATCGTGGGCGATGTCAAAGACGTGCTCACCGAGCTGATCGCCATGCTCAAAGAGTCGCAGCAAAAGCCCGACGCGCAAGCTTTACAGGCTTGGTGGTCAACCATCGAAGGTTGGCGTTCACGCAACTGCTTGGCCTACGACAAGACCAACAGCGCGGTCATCAAGCCGCAGATGGTCATCGAGACTTTGTGGAACATGACCAAGGATGCCGACGCCTACATCACGTCCGACGTCGGCCAGCACCAGATGTGGGCGGCGCAGTACTACAAGTTCAACGAACCCCGTCGCTGGATCAACTCCGGTGGTCTGGGCACCATGGGCGTGGGCATTCCGTACGCCATGGGCATCAAGCTGGCCAAACCCGAGAGCGAGGTCTACTGCGTGACCGGCGAAGGCTCGGTGCAAATGTGCATCCAAGAACTCTCCACCTGCTTGCAATACAACACCCCCATCAAAGTGGTGTCGCTCAACAACCGCTACTTGGGCATGGTGCGTCAGTGGCAAGAGATCGAGTACGAAGGCCGTTACAGCAACAGCTACATGGACGCCTTGCCCAACTTCGTGAAGTTGGCCGAAGCCTATGGCCATGTGGGCATTTTGGTGGAGAAACCCGAAGACGTGGAGCCCGCTTTGCGCGAAGCCCGACGCCTGAAGGACCGCACGGTGTTCTTGGACATCCGCACCGACCCGTCTGAAAACGTCTTCCCCATGGTCAAAGCGGGCAAGGGCATCACCGAAATGTTGCTTGGCTCCGAAGACCTTTAAACCCCTTGGCTCGCCCTTTGGGGTGAGCTCCTTTTTGACGAATCTATTTGCAGCCAAGCCTGCGCATTACCGTGCGCAGGGGAGGGCTCAGAGAAGAGGAATCCCATGAAACACATCATCGCTGTCTTGCTGGAAAACGAAGCCGGGGCCTTGTCCCGCGTGGTGGGGCTGTTTTCGGCCCGTGGTTACAACATCGAGTCGCTCACCGTGGCGCCCACCGAAGACCCCAGCCTCTCGCGCATGACCATCGAGACCAATGGGTCCGACGAGGTCATCGAACAAATCACCAAACACCTCAACCGTTTGATCGAGGTCATCAAGGTCGTGGACCTGACCGAAGGCCCTTACACCGAGCGCGAGCTCATGATGGTCAAGGTCCGTGCGGTGGGCAAAGAGCGCGAAGAAATGAAGCGCATGGCCGACATTTTCCGAGGCCGCATCATCGATGTGACCGACAAGAGCTACACGCTCGAACTCACTGGCGACCAAAGCAAAAACGACGCGTTTTTGGAAGCCATCGACCGCACGGCCATTTTGGAGACGGTTCGCACCGGCGCCTGTGGCATCGGTCGAGGTGAGAGAATACTGCGCGTTTGACCCCATACCCCCTGATTTCAACTGGAGCTAAAAATGAAAGTTTTCTACGACAAAGACTGCGACCTGAGCCTGATCAAAGGCAAGACCGTCGCCATCCTGGGCTACGGCAGCCAGGGCCATGCCCATGCACAAAACTTGAACGACAGCGGCGTCAAAGTCGTGGTTGGTCTGCGCAAAGGTGGTGCATCTTGGGACAAAGTCGGCAAAGCCGGCTTGACCGTCATGGAAGTCAACGACGCCGTCAAGGCCGCTGACGTGGTCATGATCTTGTTGCCCGACGAGATGATCGCCGAGGTGTACAACAACAACGTGGCCCCTTACATCAAGCAAGGTGCTTCTTTGGCTTTTGCCCACGGCTTCAACGTTCACTACAACCAAGTCGTGCCCCGCGCCGATCTGGACGTGTGGATGGTCGCCCCTAAGGCCCCTGGTCACACCGTGCGCAACACCTACACCCAAGGCGGCGGCGTGCCCCACCTGGTGGCGGTGCACCAAGACAAATCGGGCAAAGCCCGTGACTTGGCCCTGTCTTACGCCATGGCCAACGGTGGCGGCAAGGCCGGCATCATCGAGACCAACTTCAAAGAAGAAACCGAAACCGACTTGTTCGGCGAACAAGCCGTGTTGTGCGGTGGCGCGGTGGAATTGGTGAAGATGGGTTTTGAGACCTTGGTCGAAGCCGGTTACGCCCCCGAAATGGCTTACTTCGAGTGTTTGCACGAGTTGAAGCTGATCGTTGACCTGATCTACGAAGGCGGCATCGCCAACATGAACTACTCGATCTCCAACAACGCGGAGTTCGGTGAATACGTGACGGGCCCTGAGGTCATCAACGAAGAGTCCCGCAAGGCCATGCGCAACGCTTTGAAGCGCATCCAAAACGGTGACTACGCCAAGATGTTCATCCAAGAAGGTCGTTTGAACTACCCATCGATGACCGCTCGCCGTCGCAACACCGCCGATCACCAGATCGAAGTGGTGGGTGGCCAATTGCGCGCCATGATGCCTTGGATCGCCAAGAACAAGCTGGTCGACCAGACCCGCAACTGATGTTTTTGGGGGCCGAGGGCCCCCGTCGCATCGACAAAGCCGCCTTTGGGCGGCTTTTGTTTTGCCCTTTACACTAGCCACCTATGCAAAATTCTCCAGTCTCAGACGACAAAGAACCCTTGGACGCGCCCAAGCAGCGCATCAAAGGCATTTACATGTTGCCCAACATGATCACCCTGGCCGCTTTGTTTGGCGGCTTCTATGCGGTGGTCATGGCCATGAATGGCCGTTACGACTTGGCCACGGTGGCGATTTTTGTGGCCATGGTGCTCGACAGCCTGGACGGCCGTGTGGCGCGGATGACCAACACCCAAAGCGCGTTTGGCGAACAAATGGACTCCTTGTCTGACATGGTGTCTTTTGGCGCGGCGCCGGCCCTGATTGCTTACGAATGGACCCTGCGAGGTTTGGGCCGCTGGGGCTGGATCGCCGCCTTTGTGTACGTGGCTTGTGCAGCCCTGCGATTGGCGCGCTTCAACGTGAACACAGGCGTGGTCGATAAGCGTTTCTTTCAAGGCCTGCCATCACCCGCGGCTGCGGCCTTGGTGGCGGGGTTTATTTGGCTCACGACCGAGCTGGAAATCCCGGCGGCCGATTTGGCTTGGCCCATGTTCGCTTTGACCCTCTATGCGGGCCTGACCATGGTGACCAACGTGCCGTTCTACAGTTTCAAAGACTACAGCCTCAAGCGCAGCGTGCCTTTTGCCGCCATTGTGCTGGTGGCCTTGTCGATCGCGGTGATCAACATCCACCCGCCCACCGTGCTGTTCGGCATCTTTTTGCTCTATGGCCTGTCGGGCTACGGTGTCTATTTTTGGCTCAAGTCCAAGGGGCGTCCCACCAGCGTCATCAGCACGTCCACCCAAGAGCCCGATGAGCGGGGCATGCACGACTGACCCACCCATGAGCTTGCGTCAATCGGGCGGGTGAATTTTATTAATCGACCTTGGTGCGGCGCTTGTGCTACATTCATATCCATGAACTTTTTTGCTTTGGCCCTACTACTGCATGTCCGACTAGGGCAGGTTTGGTAACGCACGAGTAAACCCAACACCACGGCCCGTTTGCCCCCGCAACGGGCCGTTTGTCTTTCTGAGATCACAAGGAGCTTGTTATGACCGATAAATTGATCATTTTCGACACCACTTTGCGCGATGGCGAGCAGTCACCCGGCGCTTCCATGACCAAAGACGAGAAGTTGCGCATCGCACGCCAGCTCGAGCGCCTGCACGTGGACGTGATCGAGGCGGGTTTTGCCGCCAGCTCCAACGGCGACTTCGAATCGGTCAAGGCCATTGCCGATGCGATCAAAGATTCCACGATCTGTTCATTGGCCCGCGCCAACGACCGCGACATCGCCCGCGCTGCCGAGGCCCTCAAAGGCGCCCAGCGCGCCCGCATCCACACCTTCATCGCCACCAGTGCTTTGCACATGGAGAAGAAGTTGCGCATGACGCCGGACCAGGTTTTGGAACAAGCCAAACAATCGGTGCGTTTTGCCCGCAATTTGGTCGGTGACATCGAGTTCAGCCCCGAAGACGGCTACCGCAGCGACGTGGACTTTTTGTGCCGCGTGTTGGAGGCCGTGATCAACGAAGGTGCGACCACCCTGAACATTCCCGATACCGTGGGTTATGCCGTGCCCGAGTTGTACGGCAACTTCATCAAAACCCTGCGCGAGCGCATCCCCAATTCCGATAAAGCCATTTGGTCCGTGCATTGCCACAACGACTTGGGCATGGCCGTGGCCAACTCATTGGCCGGCGTGAAGATCGGTGGTGCCCGTCAGGTGGAATGCACCATCAACGGTTTGGGTGAACGTGCGGGCAACTGCTCTCTCGAAGAAATCGTCATGGCGATCAAAACCCGCAAAGACTATTTCAATTTGCACGTCGACGTGGACGCCACCCAAATCGTGCCGGCCAGTCGCATGGTCTCGCAGACCACGGGTTTTGTGGTTCAGCCCAACAAAGCTGTGGTGGGCGCCAACGCGTTCGCTCACGCTTCGGGCATCCACCAAGACGGCGTGCTCAAAGCCCGCGACACCTACGAAATCATGCGTGCCGAAGACGTGGGTTGGGCCGCCAACAAAATCGTCTTGGGCAAGCTCAGTGGTCGCAATGCTTTTAAGCAGCGCTTGGAAGAGTTGGGCATCCAGATGGAGTCCGAAGGCGAAATCAACTCGGCGTTTGCCGCGTTCAAAGAACTCGCTGACCGCAAGAGCGAGATCTTCGACGAAGACATCTTGGCTTTGTGCAGCGATGAGAGCGTGACCGCCGACAAGGAAAAGTACGGTTTGGTGTCGCTGTCGCAGCGCAGTGAAACCGGCGAACGACCTTTTGCTTCCGTGGTGTTCACGGTCGATGGCCAGGAGCGCCGCAGCGAGTCCGACGGCAACGGCCCGGTCGACGCTTCGCTCAAGGCGATCGAGTCTCAGGTCAAGAGTGGGGCTGAGATGGTGCTGTATTCGGTCAATGCCATCACCACCGGCTCCACCGAGAGCCAAGGCGAGGTGACGGTGCGCTTGCAGCACAGCGGGCGTGTGGTCAACGGTGTCGGCGCAGACCCCGACATCGTGGTGGCATCGGCCAAAGCCTACCTCTCAGCGCTCACCAAACTCCACAACAAATCTGATCGCGTGGCCGCGCAGGGTTAATCCTTTTGGGGTGATCTCGACCACCTTGGGCCTACGCGTTTTGAACCATCAAAAACGACAAAACCTATGATTGTGTCGAGATTACCACTTCAACCGGTTGATATTGTTAGATTTTTCTTTTGGGTATATACTCTGCAACCATAAGCAATATGGGCGGGGATAAATCCATGGTTTTCAATGACTTAAGCGTCATACCTATCAAAAGGTTTTCAGTTTTAATGGCGGCTGCACTGGCCTTGTCGCTGGCGCCAGCCGTGCAGGCCAAGGCGCCATCGGCAAACACCCAAGCGTCCGACAGCGCCAAGAAAAAGCCACAAAAGAAACACGTGGCCAAAACGGCCAACGCCCGACCCAAGGCCAAGTCGATTGCCCCAACCAAGCGACAGGCCAAGGTCAAACAAAAGCGCGTTCAAACGGCCAAAAAGAGTCCCACGCGCAAGCAGATCCTGGCCGCCAAAAGGCAGTCCCAAAAGCGCGTGATCGCGCGAGCACCTGCGCGCTTGAGCGTGGGCCAGCGCATGGGCTTGCACAGCGTGGACGACCCTTTGAGTTTGTCGGCCAGTGTGGCTTTGGTGATCGATCAAAGCACCAACGAGGTGTTGTTCAGCAAGAACGACGATGCGGTTTTGCCCATTGCTTCGCTCACCAAGCTCATGACCGGTTTGGTCGTGGCCGATGCCCAATTGCCGTTGGATGAAGAAATCACCATCACCCGAGAAGACATCGACACCCTCAAGGGCAGCCGTTCCCGCTTGGCCATCGGTGCACGATTGACCCGTGGTGAGTTGATGCACTTGGCCTTGATGTCCAGCGAGAACCGTGCTGCACACGCTTTGGGTCGCACCTACCCTGGTGGTATCGATTTGTTTGTCCGCAACATGAACCAAAAAGCCTTGAGCTTGGGCATGTCGGATTCACGTTTTGTTGACCCCACAGGCCTGTCCAGCCACAACCAGTCCAGCGCACGTGATCTGGCCACCTTGGCCGCTGCGGCCTATGCTCAACCCATCATGCGTGAGTTGTCGACATCGCCCGGTTACCGCTTGGAAGTGGGACGCAAGACCTTGCAATACAACAACTCCAATCGTCTGGTTCGCAACGACAACTGGGACATCGGTTTGCAAAAAACCGGTTACATCTCCGAAGCGGGTCGTTGTTTGGTGATGCAAGCCACCGTGGCCGGTCGCGAGGTCATCATGGTGTTTTTGGACTCGGTGAGCAAAATGGGCCGCTTGCGCGATGCCGAGCGCGTGCGGCATTGGATGGAAGCCCAAGACAACGCTTCACCCATTCAAGCCAAACACGTTCCCCAGGGCTGATACCTCAGCCTTGTTTGGCGATGGGTGAACCCAAAGCGGCCGAAATTTCGGCCGCTGTCGCTTGTAGCTTGCTCAACCAGCTCTCGTCGATTCGGTCGGCTGGGGCCGAAATCGACAAGCCCGCCACCAATCGGCCTTGGTCATCGTGAATGCCCGCGGCCATGCAGCGCACACCCAACTCCAACTCTTCGTTGTCTCGGGCAACGCCGGTTTTTTTGCACAACAGCAATTCGCGCTCCAAAGCGGTGATTTGCGTCAAACTGTTGCGCGTGTGTCCGGCCAAGCCCGTTCGTGCTGCGTACGCTCGGATTTTGGGCGCTTCGTCGTTGGCCAAAAAGAGTTTGCCCACCGAAGTCAGGTGCAAAGGGGCGCGCCCACCAATGGCACGCACCACCTGCATGCCCGAGCGTTCGCTGAAGGCGCGCTCCACGTAAACGATTTCATCGCCTTGGCGCACGCTCAGGTTCACCGGTTGCTGGATTTGCTTGTGCAGTTCGCGCATCGGGGTCAGTGCGGCGTCGCGCACGCTCAGGCGGGCCTTGACCAAGTTGCCCAGTTCCAAGAGACGCATGCCCAGTCGGTAACTGCCCGCTTCAGGTCGATCAACAAAACGGCCAATGGTCAGGTCGTTGAGGATGCGGTGAGCCGTCGACGGGTGTAGGCCGGTTTTTTCGCTGATTTCTTTGAGGCTGATGGCCTCTTCTTTGCTGGCCAACACCTCCAACAGGTGAAACATGCGTTCAATCACCTGGACGGTGGGGGTGCTGGGCAATGCGTCGCTGTGTTTGGTCATGGTGTGTGGAGTGGGCTCTCCGTTTTACAAGGTGAAATTTTATCCCAAAGATCGAGCTTCTATCCAGCTTGCCACTGACCGTTGATGCGCTTTTCGTGGGGCTTGAATTGGGCCTTGTAGTCCATCTTGGGGCTGTTGTCGATCCAGTAGCCCAAGTAGACAAAAGGCAGTTGGAGCTGCCGTGCCTGCTCGATTTGCCAGACCACGTTGTAGGTGCCGTAACTGGCATGGTCGTCGGGGTCATAGAAGGTGTAGACGGCAGACAAACCGCTGTTGAGCACATCGATCAAGGAGACCATCTTGAGCTCGTCTGGTCCACCATGGGCGCTGGGCGCGTAAAAAGCCACCAAACGGGAATTGACCCGGCTTTGCAATAAAAACTGGGTGTACTGGGCTTCGCTGTCCTCATCCATGCCGCCACCAGCGTGGCGTTGGTGCTGGTAGCGCAGGTAGAGGGCGTAATGGGCAGGGTCGTAGACCAAGGGGCCGACTTGGGCGCGCAGGTCTTGGTGCTGTCGCCAGCTGCGCCGCTGGCTGCGGTTGGGCTTGAAGCGGTCCACGGGCACTCGAATGGGCACACAGGCTTGGCAGCCGTCGCAGTAAGGTCGGTAGGTGAACATGCCGCTGCGGCGAAAGCCCGACTGCAGCAGTCCGTCGTAGACCTCGTTGTTGACCAAATGGCTGGGCGTGGCCACTTGCGAGCGTGCCGATCGGTCGGGCATGTAACTGCAGGGGTACACGGCGGTGGCGTACAACTGCAAGGCGGGCAGCGGCAAATCGTGGAGCTGGGTCACGTCGTGGTCCAAAGGCTGGGTGAGTTCAGTATAGAAAAGACCAGTCGTCTGGGCCAAACACCCAAGGCGCTGCGGGGCTTTGCACGGCGTGGGCCACGTGCCGCACAAAGTCAACACGCTCCATGGTGTGTGCCCCCATGCTCATGAGGTGGGCGGTGGCTTGTTGGCAATCGATCATGCCGATCTGGTGTTTCAGCGCCCAAGCCACCAGCGCCGACAAAGCGATTTTGGAGGCGTCACTTTGGTGACTGAACATCGACTCACCGAACACCATGCCGCCGATCTGAACCGCGTACAGCCCCCCCACGAGCTCACCATCCCACCAGGTCTCCACGCTGTGCACATCGCCTTCGCGGTGCCAGGCTTGGTAGGCTTGCACCATGGTCGGAACGATCCAAGTGCCCGATTGCCCTGCACGTGGTGTTTGGGCGCAGGCTTCGATCACCCGATCCGTGGCCCGGTCCATGCGCACCTCCAGCCGTCCGCAGGCCAAGCCGCTTTGCACGGTTTTTCGCAGCGAACGGTGAAAGCGGAACCGTGGGGGCTGCAAGACCAATCGCGGGGCTGTGCTCCACCACAACACCGGCTGACCTGGGCTGAACCAAGGAAAAATGCCCTGTCGATAGGCCTGCCGCAGGGTGGGCACGTCCAAAGCGCCTCCAGCGCAAAGCAGGCCGGGGTACGGGGTGCTCTCGTCCCAAGCGGTGTTGACCACGGGAAAGGCTTCGCCCGGTGCCAACCAAGGCAAGGTCGGGAGGGGGGTGGCTGAGGACATACCCCTATTGTGGGTCAGCCAGATCGGGCCTTGGAGCGTTTATGCTCACGGGGTTTTGTTTTTCTTCTGGCTTTGACTTTTCTACAGGACACACCATGACCGTTCGACTTCGTACTTTGGGTAGCGTGGCTTTGGCCGCTGCTGTTTTGTTCGCTGGCCCAGTTTCGGCGGCCGATACGGTCAAGGTGGGCTTGCTGAGCACCTTGTCGGGCCCCGGCGCGGCCTTGGGCGTGGACATTCGCGATGGTTTTGCCTTGGGTGTTCAACACAGCGGCGGCAACTTGGGTGGACTCAAGGCCGAGGTCATCGTGGCCGACGACCAATTCAACCCCGAAGCGGCGCGCCAGACCGCTGAGCGTCTGATCAAGCGCGACAAGGTCGACTTCATGACCGGTGTGGTGTTCTCCAACATCATGCT
>JBFZCK010000117.1:0-2964 GCA_041307965.1 Burkholderiales bacterium
CCAGATGGTTTGGCGACCCATGGCGATGGGCTCGGCTTTTTCGCCGGGCTCAGGCATGAACTCGTCAAAAATTTGCACGGGGATTTGTTGCTTGGTGAAGCGCTCGATGTCCATCATGAAGCCTTCTTCGTCCAAGCTCACGAGGTTGACGGCTTCACCACTGTTGCCTGCGCGACCGGTGCGGCCGATGCGGTGCACATAGTCTTCGCAGACGTTGGGGATTTCGTAGTTCACCACGTGTGGCAACTCGTCGATGTCGATGCCGCGCGCGGCGATGTCGGTGGCCACCAAGGCGCGGATCTCGCCGCTCTTGAAGCCGGCCAAGGCTTGCGTGCGCGCACCTTGGCTCTTGTTGCCGTGCAAGGCCATGGCTTGGATGCCGTTTTTGGTCAAGAACTCAGCGACGTTGTTGGCACCGAATTTGGTGCGCGTGAAAACCAAGACTTGGCTCCAGTTGTGCTGGTTGATGATGTGCACCAACAGCGCTTTTTTCTTGCCGCGACCCACCGGGTGGATCACCTGCGAGATGCGCTGCACCGTGGTGTTGCGCGGCGTGACCTGGATGTGTTGCGGGTCTTTGAGCAAGTTGCTGGCCAAGTCGCGAATCTCGTCGCTGAAGGTGGCCGAGAACAACAGGCTTTGTTTGTCTTTGGGCACCAAGGCCAAGATTTTCTTGACGTCGTGGATGAAGCCCATGTCGAGCATGCGGTCGGCTTCGTCGAGCACCAACATTTGCACGGTGGACAGGTCCAAGAAGCCTTGTTGCTGCAAGTCCAGCAAACGGCCCGGGGTGGCCACCAAAATGTCCACGCCTTTTTTCAGGCTGTTGATTTGGGGGTTCATGCCCACGCCGCCGAAGATGACGGTGGAGGTCAGCGAGAGGTGGGCGCCGTATTGGCGCACCGACTCTTCAACCTGAGCGGCGAGTTCGCGGGTGGGGGTCAGCACCAAAGCGCGGATGCCCACACCACCGAAGCGGTTCTTGGCGCGTTCACCGGCTTGCAGGCGGTGCAGCAAGGGCAGGGTGAAGGCGGCGGTTTTGCCGGTGCCGGTTTGGGCGCCAGCGAGCAAGTCGTGCCCGGCCAACACGGCGGGAATGGCTTGTGCCTGGATGGGCGTGGGCGTTTCGTAACCTTGCTCACGCACGGCTTGGACAATGGCCGGGGCCAAATTCAATTCATCAAAGTTCATTTCAAGGGCGCCGTCTGCGGCGCGGGCATTGGCTCTTTAGCTGCGGTGAGCAGCGACCAGTCGGGGCCAATGTGATCGATAAGTTGAGCTTGTCTCCGCAGGCGAGGCGCCTGGGTCAAACTCCAGCAGAAGTGCTGACGCGCCAACAACTGGAGGCCGACGCTGGGGGCATTGTCGCACGAATCGGTGGATGGACTGGACGGGCAGACCGTTTTTCGCTAAAGTAAGGAATCCTTACTTTGGAGCGTGCCCATGCTGGCCAAAATCACCGCCAAAAACCAACTCACCTTGCCTAAAAGTTTGACGCAGGCTGTGGGTGCGACCGACTACTTTGATGTGCAAGCTCGGGACGGCCAATTGATTTTGACACCGGTGCGCATTCAGCGCGGTGACGCTGTGCGCGCCAAGTTGGCTGAGCTCGACCTCACCGACGTCGACATGATTAACGCGGTGGCGTGGGCCAGAGCCCCTCAAAGCAAAGCGGTGTTGGCCAGCGAACCTGAAGCGACCTACCCGGCCAAAAAGACCCAACCCACCGCACGTTCCAAGCCTCGTTCCGCCACATGAGTGCCCCATGCCGTGTGGTCCTAGACACCAACGTTGTCTTATCGGCCTTGGTGTTTCGGGGCGGGGTGGCTGGCGCATTGCGCCCAGCTTGGCAATCGGGGGTGTTTGTGCCGCTGGTGAGCAAAGTCACCGCCCAAGAATTGGTGCGGGTCTTGGCGTACCCCAAGTTCCGTTTAACGGCTTCAGACCAATTGGAATTGCTGGCCGATTACCTGCCTTATGCTCAAACGGTTTGGGTTCCAGACCCCCCGCCGAAAGTGCCGGATTGTCGTGATCCCTTGGACTTGCCGTTCCTGCACTTGGCGGTGTCGGGTTGTGCACAGGTCTTGGTTTCGGGAGACCGTGATTTGTTGTCGATGGCCTCAACGTTTGAACGCCTGCAGGGTTGCCCAATTTTGTCCTTGGACACCTTTTATTCTTCTCACTGTGTCAATTGATGGATTTCCCCATGACCCAACAAAGCATGTTCGGTGAAGAAGCTGCCCCAGCGCCCACCCCCGTCAAAGCACCCAAGGCCCAAAAAGCCGAGACCCTGGGCGCCGCCCTGAGCCCCGAGGCCATGGCCTCGGCCTTGGAGGCCCACCCCGACTTCAAGGTCTTGCGCCGCTTGGTGCCGCGCTTGGACTACGGGCCCGTGCCCGCGGGCGCGAAGACGCAGCGTGTGTTGGTGCTCGACACCGAGACGACCGGTTTGGACTGCCGCCAAGAGCGCGTCATCGAGCTGGCCATGCTCTCGGTCTTGGTGGACACGGCCACGGGCTTGCCGGTGGGGCCGGTCACGGTGTTTGAGGCGTTTGAAGACCCCGGCAAACCCATCCCCCCGCAGATCACCGAGATCACCGGCATCAGCGACGACGACGTGCGCGGCCAGCGCATCGACGACGCGCAGGTCCAAGCGTTGGTGGGCGCGGCCGACGTGGTCATCGCGCACAACGCCGCCTTTGACCGACCCTTTGTGGAGGCGCGTTGGCCGGTGTTTGCCGACAAAGCCTGGGCCTGTTCCTTCGCCGGCATGGACTGGAAAGCCCAAGGCAGCGGCTCGGCCAAGCTGGAGTTTTTGGCCAGCGAGTCGGGCTGGTTTTACGACGCGCACCGCGCACAAGTCGATTGCCACGCGCTCTTGCAGGTGCTCACCGCCACGCTCAAAGACAGCCCCAAAACGCGTTTGCTGCACCTGATGGAAGGCAGCGCCCAGTCGCGCTACAA
>JBFZCK010000118.1:0-6896 GCA_041307965.1 Burkholderiales bacterium
GCTTGACTGGCCTGGGTTAAAACCGACATACAGGACTCCTCAATAATGTCACTCTCCCGAGTGTCCCCCATGGGACGACACGGAACCTTGATAAAAATCAATCTCTGCGCAATACGCGCTCGCCTTCGCGCTCAATGTTGTCGAATTGACCGCCTTGTAATGCCCACCAAAAGACCACAATGATGGCAAAGACCACCACGATGGACAGGGGTATCAGTACATACAAAATATCCATTTCAGGACTCCTTGACCTCAAAAGGGCTCGACAAGCGCATGGCATTGCCAATCACCCACAAAGAACTCGCGGCCATGCCAATGCCCGCCAACCAAGGCGGCATCCAGCCCAACAAGGCCATGGGCACGAACAGGGCGTTGTAAGCCGCGGCCCACCACAGGTTTTGCCGAACAACCTGCAGGGTGCGTCTGGCCAACAACCAGGTGTGGACAACGTCCATGACCGCCCCACCTTGAATCACAAAATCCGATTGGGCCTGCGCCAACGGCGCCGCATGCCCCAAAGCAAAGGACGTGTCGGCACGCGCCAAGACGGGGCCGTCGTTGAGGCCATCGCCCACCATGGCCACACGCCAACCTTGGGCTTGCAAGGCCTGCACGTAGGCCAACTTGTCTTCGGGCGTGGCCTGGGCCACCACATGGTCCACCCCCACGCCCTGCCCCACCCGCTGGGCCGCATCCGGTCGGTCCCCGCTGAGCAAGTGCGTCGTGACGCCCCACGCCCGCAGGGCTTCGACCGCACGCGCGGCATCCTCGCGCACGGCTTCATTGAACACCACCGTGGCCAGCCAGCCCTGCTCATCGGCCACGTGCACCTGCGGTCCAGCGCTGGTGGGTGCCCATGGCTCGTTGTCGCTGAGACCGCACCACGCCGAGGAGCCCACACGCCAGCTTGAGCCATCGGCCCACTGTGCTTGCAAGCCCTGACCGGCGGTCTCGTGCAACTGCTGCGGCGCTTGTGCCGCAGCGCCATCCCAATGACGGGTCATGGCCTGCGACAAGGGGTGCAAAGACCCCTGTGCCATGCCCAACAAACGCGACGCCAAGGCGTCACGATCGACACCCGATCGGGACTGCCAAGCCCCCACCACCAAACGGTCGTGGGTGAGGGTCCCGGTTTTGTCAAACACCACCGCATTGACCTGCGACAAGGCCTCGAAAGCTTGCAAACGGCGCACCAACACCCCACCGCGTGCCAAGGCCCCTGCGGCCGACAGCATGGCTGCGGGTGTGGCCAAAGACAAGGCACACGGGCAGGTCACGATCAAGACCGCCACCGCCACCGACAGGGCTTGGGTGTGATCGACTTGCCACCAGTAAACCGCCGCCGCCGCGGCAGCCAGCATCACCAGCACCAAGAACGGTGCGGCGATGCGATCGGCCAACACCGCCAAACGCGGTTTTTCGGTGGAGGCCTTTTCCATCAGGGCCACGATTTGCGCAAAGCGGGTCTCGCCACCCAAACGCAACAAGCGCACCTGCACCGGCCCGCCCAAGTTGAAACTGCCCGCCACCACGGTATCGCCACGGTGCTTGGGAATGGGCTCGGACTCACCCGTGAGCAAGGCCTCGTCCACCGAAGCGTCCTCGCTGAGCAACTCGCCATCGCCCGCAAACGCTTGTCCTGCCTGCACCCTGACCACGTCACCGACCACCAGTCGGCGCGCCGAGACGGTCTCCAGCCGACCGTCGGGCAACACACGCTCGGCCACTTCGGGCAAACGGTTCATCAGGTGGTCCAGCGCCCCAGCCGTGCGGTCGCGCGCTTTGAGCTCCAAATAACGACCGCCCAACAAGAAAAACACGAACATCGTGAGTGAGTCGAACCAAACCTCGCCCCCCCAAGGCCCCGTGGGATCGAAGGTGGCGGCCGAGCTGGCCACAAAGGTCACGATGATGCCCACCGAAACGGGAGTGTCCATGCCGATGCGGCGCAACTTCAAGTCCCGCCAAGCATGGCCAAAGAAAGGGCCACTGGCAAAAAACACCACCGGCAGGCTCAAGACCCAACTGGCCCAGCGCAGCAATTGATCGATGTCGGCCGGGATATCGCCCGGCTCAGCCACGTAGGCGGGCCATGCGTACATCATGACCTGCATCATGCAAAAACCGGCCACGAACAAACGCCACAGCGCACGGCGGGTCTCTGCCAAACGCTCGCTGATCGACAAAGCCTGTTTGAGGGGCAGCAAACGGTAGCCTTTGCGCCCCACGGCTTGCGCCAGGGTCGACAAGGGCGTGACGGACGGGTCCCACTGCAAAGTCAAACGGCGCGTGGCGGCGTGGACTTGGGCCGAACGGACACCCGACACCCCGCCTAGGGCGCACTCAACGGTATCGGCACAGGCCGCGCAGTACATACCTTGAACCATCAAGACCGATTCGGCCAAAGTTTCATCGGCCAATTGGATCGTTTGGGTGAATTCGCCCTGCTCCAGGGGGTCGTCTAGGACAAGAAAATCCTCCTTGACCGTGAGCGGACCTTGGTGGTCGGCAAAGGGCTCAAGGACAGCGCTGTTCATACTGCCTAGGGTACTCCATGAAACTGACAGTGGGCTTGACACAGGTCAACACGCTGGGACGGGATTTTGTTAGTCTGGATTTTTGGTTCCATAAGGAGTGTTTCATGTACCAACGCATCTTGGTGGCCACCGACGGCTCCAAACTCTCCCAGAAAGCCGTGACCCACGCGATCGGCTTGGCCGACCTGACCGGCGCTGAATTGGTCGCACTCAAAGTCGTGCCCCGCTACCCCCTGACCTATTTCGAAGGCGGCATGACGCTGGCCATGAGCGAAGTCAACCGCATCGAAAAAGAATGGGTGGCCGAGGCACAAGAGGCCGTCAACGCCGTGAAGTCGGCCGGTCAGAAAAAAGCCGTCAAGGTCAAAGCCGTGACCGTGAAGTCGGACCTGATCGCCGAGAGCATCATGGCCACCGCCAAACGCACCAAGTGCGACCTGATCGTCATGGCTTCTCACGGCCGCAAAGGCCTCAAACGCTTGTTACTGGGCAGCGAAACGCAGCAGGTCTTGACCCACTCGAGCATTCCTGTCTTGGTCTTGCGCTGAGAGCGCTTCAATGAGCTGGCCATGGGTGACGCAAACGCTGTCGCCCGAGGCATCCAGCACCAGGATCGCCGGCTCCTGCCGTTGGCGTGGCGTGGGCTCATGGACATCGCTGCAATGGCTGGCTCGATCCAACAAAGTCCCTCGGCGGTCGTCGTCGAGGGTGAAGACGTGGCGTGTCCCCGCTTGAAAGGCGCGTTTGCTCCAAACACCCATGGTGGCGCTGCTGCACACCAACACCTCGGCTTGTGTCGATTGGATAACCGACACCAACCAGTTTTCGGGGGCGTTGGCGTCTAGGGGCACCCCAACCCAGCCGCCACGCAAACAGGCCCACCGCAGCACCGCGGCCTCCACCGAAGGCCCGCGCTGAATGATGATTCGCGCCCCGGCTGAAACGCCGCGATCCACGAACAGATTCGCCACCATGGCCGAAGCACGGTCCAAGTCGCGCCAGCTGTAACGCAAACCGGTGTCGGTATCGATTGCCGTGGTGTCCAGATCGGCGGGGAAGCCCGCGCGAAAAACCGAAAAAGCGTTGGCGTTGGATGGGCTCATCTTCGTGTCCGTGTGGGGCATGCCGATCAAAAGCGGGGCGCGCGTTTGTCCAAAAACGCCGCAATCCCTTCGCGGTGTTCGGGGCTGTTGGCGTAGGCGTAGGCTTGGGGCCCAGCGTCCGGGCCAACGCCCGCGCGCAAAGCCCGCAGGGTTTGTTTGTTCAACCGCGCGGCCTGCGGGCTCAGTGCGAGAACACCCTGCACCACCTCGGCGCAGCGAGCGTCCAAGGCCGGCGCGTCGTCGCAGGCATTCAAAAACCCGCGCTGCACCAGCGTGGGCGCGTCCAAGACCTGCGCCAGCAAAAGCATTTCACGCGCCGTCAAGTCGCCCAAGGCCGCGCCCACCAGAGCCGCTTCGCGCGGCGCCATGGGAAAACCCAGCTTGGCGATCGGTGCACCCAAACGCGCCTGCACATGCGCCCAACGCACATCACAACAACTCGCGATCTCCACGCCCGCGCCCATGCAGTTGCCACGTATGACGGCCACCACCGGCACGTCCACGTTCAGGATCGCAGACAAGCCACCCCAAACCTCGTTTTCATGAAAGTCGCGCAGCGACGCTTCGTCGAAGCGAAAGCCGGGGTATTCGCTGATGTCACCGCCCGAACAAAAATGCGCGCCATCGCCGCGCAACAGCACCACGCGCAGCGCGCTCTGGGCTTGCACCGCCTCGAACACGTCACGCAATTGCCGCCACATTGAGCGGCTCATGGCGTTGAACTTGGCCGGATGGGACAGCACCACCTCGGCCCAATGGCCGTGGTCTGTCCAGCGAACCTGCCCGCTCATGCGGCGTCAGCGCGCCGCACCGACCAGCGCCACAGCAGCGCCCCGCCCAGCACCATGGGCACGCACAGCCACTGCCCCATGCTCATGCCCAGCGAGAGCAGGCCCAGGTGCGCATCGGGTTCGCGAAAAAATTCGGCAATGAAACGCAAGATGCCGTAGCCCATGGCAAACACCGCACTGACCTGCCCCAGCGGACGGGGTCGACGGGCAAACCACCACAAGACCACAAACAGCAGCAAACCCTCCAGCAAAAATTGGTAGAGCTGTGAGGGGTGGCGCGGCGCATCGCCCGCGTTGGCAAACACCATGCCCCAAGGCAAAGAGGGATCGGCCACACGGCCCCACAACTCACCGTTGATGAAGTTACCCATGCGACCTGCGGCCAAACCGGTGGGCACACAAGGCGCCACAAAGTCCAGCACCTGCAGCGCGTGGCGCTGGCGGCTCTTGGCGAACCAGAGCAAGGCCACGATCACGCCGATCAAACCGCCATGAAAACTCATGCCGCCTTGCCACAAGGCGAAGATCTCCAAGGGGTTCGACAAGTAGTAACTGGGTTGGTAGAACAGGCAATAGCCCACACGGCCGCCCGCAATCACCCCCATCACGCCAAAAAACAGGATGTCTTCCACGTCCCTTTTTTGCCAAATGCCTTGGGCGCTCAAGGCCGCAAACGGCGGGTGCTGCAAGCGGCGCAAGCCCAGCGCATAAAACAGGGCAAAGGCCGCCAAATAGGTCAGGCCGTACCAATGAATGGACACAGGGCCTATGGCCAGCGCGACGGGATCAAAATTGGGATGGATGAGCATGGGGCCTATTGTGCACAAGCGGCTCGGTGTGTTCTGCCAAAATCCCCGTCTGGCTTGGTATATTTGCCCACCAGCATTTCGCACCCCTTTTCAAAAGACCCCTATGGCCGACAACAAAGTCATCCCGATTCAGCCCATCAACCGCCGCAGCGCCAACATCACCCAAGGCAAATCGAGGGCACCCAACCGCTCCATGTACTACGGCATGGGCTACGAAGAAAGCGACTTCGTCAAACCCATGGTGGGCGTGGCCAACGGCCACAGCACCATCACCCCTTGCAACAGCGGCTTGCAAAAGCTCGCTGACGCGGCGGTAGCCGGCATCGAAGAAGCCGGTGGCAACGCCCAAATCTTCGGCACCCCCACCATCTCAGACGGCATGGCCATGGGCACCGAAGGCATGAAGTATTCCTTGGTCAGCCGCGAGGTGATTTCGGACTGCATCGAAACCTGTGTGCAAGGCCAGTGGATGGACGGTGTTTTGGTCGTGGGTGGCTGCGACAAAAATATGCCCGGCGGTCTCATGGGCATGCTGCGCGCCAACGTGCCCGCCATCTATGTCTACGGCGGCACCATCTTGCCCGGTCATTACCAAGGCAAAGACCTCAACATCGTCAGCGTGTTTGAAGCGGTGGGCGAGAACGCCGCGGGCAAACTCAGCGACTTCGACTTGCACGAAATCGAAAAACGCGCCATTCCCGGCACCGGCTCGTGCGGTGGCATGTACACCGCCAACACCATGTCCTCGGCCTTCGAAGCCTTGGGCATTTCGCTGCCCTTCTCGTCGACCATGGCCAACCCCCACGACGAAAAAATGAACTCCGCCAAAGAGTCGGCCAAGGTCTTGATCGAAGCCATCAAGATGGACCTCAAGCCACGCGACATCGTCACCAAACAAGCGATTGAAAACGCCGTGGCCGTCATCATGGCCACCGGCGGCTCCACAAACGCGGTGCTGCACTTCTTGGCCATCGCTCACAGCGCGGGCGTGGAGTGGAGCATCGACGACTTCGAGCGCATCCGCAAACGCACGCCCGTGTTGTGCGACCTCAAGCCCAGCGGCAAATACTTGGCCGTGGACCTGCACCGCGCCGGCGGCATTCCGCAAGTCATGAAAATCTTGCTCGACGCCGGTTTGCTGCACGGTGACTGCATCACCATCAACGGCAAAACCATCGCCGAGAACTTGAAAGACATCCCCAGCCAGCCGCGCGCCGACCAAGACGTCATTCGCCCGATCGACCGCCCCATGTACGCCGAAGGCCACTTGGCCATCCTCAAAGGCAACCTGTCGCCCGAAGGCGCCGTGGCCAAGATCACCGGCTTGAAGAACCCCGTGATCACCGGCCCGGCCCGTGTGTTCGACGACGAACAATCCGCGCTCAAGGCCATCTTGGACGGCAAGATCAAGGCCGGCGACGTGATGGTCCTGCGCTACCTCGGCCCCAAAGGCGGCCCCGGCATGCCCGAAATGCTGGCCCCCACCGGTGCGCTGATTGGCGCCGGTTTGGGCGAAAGCGTGGGCCTGATCACCGACGGCCGCTTCTCGGGCGGCACCTGGGGCATGGTCGTGGGCCACGTGGCCCCCGAGGCCGCCGTGGGTGGCACGATCGCCTTTGTTCACGAAGGCGACAGCATCACCATCGACGCGCACCA
>JBFZCK010000119.1:0-2719 GCA_041307965.1 Burkholderiales bacterium
GCCCGAGACCTCACCGATGATGTCGGCCATGGCCGCGAGCTGCTCACAGCCTTGGGCGCAGGTCTCGATGACCTTGGGCGTGAGCTTCAAGCGGTCGACCATGGGTTCGGCCAAACCGGCCTCGCGCGCGCGCGCCAGGTCTTTGGCGTTCTCGGCTTGCAAGGGCTCAACGTTGGCGCGCAACAAAGCGGCCAAACCGCGCAAAGCGCGCAGCTTGACAGCCGCAGGCGCCTTGGCCATGTGGGCGCTGGCCGCTTTGGCCTGCTGGCCCAAGGTGTTCATGAGTCGGGGGTGGCGTTGGCGTTCATAACGCCATTTTCGCACCCTCAGGCACCGGTGTTCAGCGAGGGGCGCAAGCCCGGGCCACTTGTGTGGCCAGTCGGTGCAAGGCGGGCCAGGGGCGCTCGGGCCAGCCTTCGTGTTTCAGGCCTTTGACGATGCCGTCGACCTTGTGCGCATCGACCAACCACTGGGCCACTTGCGGGGAGGCCAAGCGGGGCACGGCGCGTTCCATGAGCTTTTCTTTGGCGCCCCACACGCGGTGTTCGCGCAAGGCCATGGCCAAAGGTCTGCCCGCGTCCACGGCCTGGCGCAAGCGCTGCAAGGTTCTGATGTCTTCGGCGAGCGCCCAATGCACCAACACGGCGGCCTCACCCTCGGCCTCCAAGCCATCGAGCATGCGCGCGACGCGTTCCTGCTGCCCCGCCAAGACCGTTTCGGCCAGTTTGAAGGGTGTGTAGCGCGCCACGTTGAGCACCGCGTCTTGCACCTGCTCCAAGCTCAAGACGCCCGGCGGGTGCAGCAGCGCGAGTTTTTGAATTTCTTGGTGCGCGGCGAGCAAATTGCCCTCCACCCGATCGGCAAAAAACTGCAAGGTGATGGGGCCTTCTTCGCCCGAGGCCACTTGCTGGCCTTGGGCCTGCAAACGCTGAGCAATCCACGCGGGCAAGGCGGCACGCTCCACGGCGTCGACCTTGACCACCACGCCCGCGCTGTCCAGCGCAGCAAACCAAGCGGACTTTTGGGTCGCGGCGTCCAGCCTGGGCAAGAGCACCAAAGTCACGGTGCTGTCGTTGCTGGGTGCCCATTCGGCGATTTGCTGCAAAGCGACCGAACCATCTTTGCCCGGCTTGCCCGAGGCGATGCGCACCTCGATGAGTTGCTTGTCGGCGAACAGCCCCATGGCGCTGCCGCTGGCCAACACCTCGCTCCAGTCGAAGTGAGCGCCGGCGACCGTGAAAACGGTGCGTTCGGTGTGGCCTTGCGCGCGCGCTTGCGCTCGGATGCTGTCGGCGGCCTCTTGGATCAGCAAAGGCTCATCGCCATGCAAGGTGTAGAGCGGCTTGAGACCGCGCTGCAACTGAGCGGGCAATTGGGCAAAGCCGACTTGCATGGCAGGGGAATCAGAAGGCGCGCACGGTGGACAAGCGCCGCATGACCTGCGAGACCATGTCGTTTTGCATGTCGCTGAACAGCTGCGCTTCTTCGGCGTCTTTGGCCAGCACGGCGGTTTCGCTGAAATTCAAACTGCGCGTGAGGGCCAAGGCCGTCGCGGGGATGACCTCGCGGCCAGCGGCGTTGCTCAAAGCGAATTCAAATGAGGCGCGCAACTCCAATTCGCGCACCTGGCCGGCCGAGGTCTGTCCCACCACCACACGCTGGCGCTGGTCTTGGATGATGTTCAAAACCACTTGCGGTATTTCGTTGGGGGCCAGCATCGGCTCGCTGGGCGTGTCCACCCGAACCCCTTGTCCGATCAAGACGTTTCGCAGCTCCCGCGCAATCGGGGTGTTGGTGCTGCCCGTCATGCGCAGGGTCTGGAAGGCCAACACCACGTTACCGCGCAAGCGAAATCCACAAGCCGTCAAGCCCAAAACCGCGCTGGACACCAACCACGCACGGCGACTTTGCAGGGCATTCAACGAGGGTGAGAAGGACATAGCAAACTCCAGTAGCGTCAGATGACGATGTTGACCAATCGGCCGGGAACGACGATGACTTTTTTCGGCGCCGCACCTTGTGCTTGCTTTTGGAAGGCTTCGCTGGCCAAGGCCGCGGCTTCGATGGCCGCTTTGTCGGCCGTGGCGCTGACCACCACACTGCCACGCAGCTTGCCGTTGACCTGCAACATGAGTTCGATCTCATCTTGCACCAAGGCGCTGGCGTCCACCGCGGGCCACGCGGCATCGAGCAAATCGCCCAAACGCGCGGCGTAACCCAACTCGAGCCAAAGCTGCGAGCTCAGGTGCGGGCAGGCTGGGTACAGCATGCGCAACAAAATGGACACGCCTTCGCACACCACGGCGCGGTCACCGTCGCTGCCGTCGGACTTGAAATCTTCCAAGCCGTTGAGCAGCTTCATGCAACCCGAAACCACGGTGTTGTATTGCATGCGCTCGTAATCGTGGCTGACTTGCTTGAGCACCAAGTGCATCTCGCGGCGCAGCTCGGCGGCGGCCTTGTTCAAGGTCGCGGCGCTCAGGTCGGCGGCGGTGCTCGCTTGCAAGGTGCTGGCGTGCTTGGCGCCAAAATTCCAAACGCGGCGCAAGAAACGGTAGCTGCCCTCGACCGCCGAGTCGTTCCACTCCAAGGTGGCTTCGGGCGGCGCGGTGAACATGGTGTACAGGCGCGCCGTGTCGGCGCCGTAGCGCTCGATCAGGTCTTGCGGGTCCACACCGTTGTTCTTGGACTTGGACATGGTGCCCACGCCCTCGTAGTC
>JBFZCK010000120.1:0-3463 GCA_041307965.1 Burkholderiales bacterium
GTGTTCCCCAAGCTGCGCGCGGCCGGCTGGAACGGCCACTGGATCGACGCGGCTTCGACCCTGCGCATGGAAAAAGACGCGGTCATCATCTTGGACCCGGTCAACATGCCCGTGATCAAGAACGCCTTGGCGCACGGCGGCAAGAACTGGGTGGGCGGCAACTGCACCGTCTCGTGCATGTTGATGGGCGTGGGCGCTCTCTACAAAGCCGGTCTGGTCGAGTGGATGAGCACCCAGACTTACCAAGCGGCATCCGGTGGCGGCGCACAACACATGCGCGAGCTGCTGACCCAATACGGCACGCTGAATGCCGAAGTCAAAGCCCTGCTGGACGACCCGAAGAGCGCGATTCTGGAAATCGACCGCAAAGTGATTGCCAAGCAACGTGCCTTGACGGGTGCTGAGACCGCCAACTTTGGCGTCCCGCTGGGCGGCTCGCTGATCCCTTGGATCGATAAGGATTTGGGCAACGGTATGTCCAAAGAAGAGTGGAAAGGCATGGCCGAGACCAACAAGATTCTGGGCATGGGCGAAGGCTTCAACTCCGCCGCCATTCCAGTCGACGGTTTCTGCGTGCGCGTGGGCGCGATGCGCTGCCACAGCCAAGCCCTGACCTTCAAGCTGAAAAAAGACGTGCCCGTGGCCGACATCGAGGCCATGATCGCCGCCGACAACGAGTGGGTCAAAGTGGTGCCCAACACCCGCGAAGCCACCATCCGCGACCTGACCCCCGTGGCCGTGACCGGCACCATGACCATTCCCGTGGGCCGTGTGCGCAAGCTGGCCATGGGCCCCGAGTACGTGGGCGCCTTCACCATCGGTGACCAGCTGCTGTGGGGCGCGGCCGAACCGCTGCGCCGCATGTTGCGCATTCTTTTGCAAGACTGACGTCGCCGGGGCTGAGAAGTTCGTGATTTACGTCAAAATACCTCACGCAATGCTTTACCATTTGGTCAGTTGTCATTTCTAGAGGTTCTTGTGTACTCTCAGCCCCCCTGCTCGTCGACCCAACCATCTTCCCAACACCCCTTGAAACGCTGGGCGGTCACGGCCACCCTGTTGGGCACCATCGCGCTGACGCCCTTGTCGGCGTGGTCACTCACCTTGGGGGGTATGCGGGTTCAGTCTGCTTTGGGCGAACCGCTTCGCGCCCAACTCAGCTTGGGGCAACTCACCGCCGAAGAACTCAGCAGCATCAATGCGGGTTTTGCGCCAACCGCCGTCTACCAGGCCGCGGGTATCACAGCCAACCCCATCCTGAAGACCGTTCAGCTCAGCGTTGACGCCAGTGAACCGACGAACGTGGTGGTCAACATCACCAGCTCCACGCCCATCAGCGAGCCGTTTTTGGACATGTTGCTCGAAATCAAATGGGCCTCGGGTAAAGTGGTTCGCGACTACACCCTGTTGTTCAACCCCGCCACGACGGTCGCGCCGACGGTGAGCACCGAACCCGTCATCGCCACGGCCCCGGCCGTGACCGATCCTGCGGTGGCATTGCCGGCAGATACCGCGGTGGCACCGAACACCGCCGTCGGCGCCGTGGTCGATGCAGCACCGAGCAGCCCAGCCTCCCCAGTGGCCTCATCCGCCGCGACGGAAACCCCGCCAGCCGCGACGGAAACCCCAGCCGTGGCACCTGCGCCTGCGCCTGCGCCTGCACCTGCACCTGCGCCAGAACCTGCGCCAGAACCTGCACCTGCGGCGCAAGCACCTCTGGTGCCCGATGCCACACGAACCGCTCCGCAGCGCCTGCGCGTGGCGCGTGGCGACACCGCCGCCGCCCTGGCGCAAGCCAACCTGCCCTCGGGTGTTTCCTTGGATCAAATGCTCCAAGCCTTGCTGCGCGCCAACCCCAGCGCTTTTGTGGACAACAACGTCAACCGCTTGAAGTCGGGCGTGCAACTGACCGTGCCCACCGCCGATGAAGCCCAGGCGATCGAACCCGCGCAAGCCCGTCGATTGGTGGTCGCGCAAAGCAAGGACTTCAACGCTTACCGCCGCAGTTTGGCCGCCAATGCGCCCACCCCAGCGGTGAGCCCGGCAGCCCAGGTGGCGACCGGTACCATCGAGACACAGGTACAAGACAAAGCCGAGTCAGCACCGGTCCCCGACCAATTGACCTTGTCCAAAGGCTCAGTGGCCACCGGCACCGAGGCCGAAGCCCAAATCGCGGCAGCCAAGCAAGCCCAAGATGAGCAAGCTCAGCAAGCGGATCTGACGCGCAACATCGACGAACTCAAGGCCTTGGCCGAAGCGACCCCAGGCGCCAGCGCCGAGGGCACGGCCCCCGCCGACAGTGGCAGCGGCCCCTCGGTTGCTCCTGCTCCCGAGGCCCCTGCACCAGCACCAGCACCAGAAACCACAGAGACACCCCAAGCCACCAGCGCCATGGAACAACTGATGGCCCAACCCTGGACTTTGCCTGCGGCCTTTGGCTTGCTGGCCGTGCTCATCGGTTTGGGCATCAGCCGCGTCAGCCGCCGCCGTCCCACCAACAACGACGCTGCCCTGTCCAACACCGCGCCCAGCCTTGCCGCCAACGACGACACCTTGTCTCCTTCGCCGGCCAATGGTCTGAACTTCAACCTCGACGACATCAACCTTGACCTGACACCGAGCGAGCCCTCGCAGCTCGAATCCGAAGGCGCCAACTCCGAAGCCCTGTTCACCAAGTTCGAACTGGCCAAAGAGTTCTTGTCTTTGGGCGACCGCGTGGCCGCCAAGGCCTTGGCCGAGGAAGTGCAAGCCGACGCCAACGGTTTGCTCAAGCGCCGAGCCGAGCTGTTCTTGGCCGATCTGGGCTGATCCGGTTTGCGCATCGCTCTGGGCGTCAGCTACAACGGTCAAGGCTTTGAGGGCTGGCAGAGCCAAGCCAGCGGCCAGACCGTTCAAGACGTCTTGGAGTCGGCTTTGAGCCGTTTCATCGATCAAGGCCCCGTGTCCACGACCTGCGCGGGGCGCACCGACGCCGGTGTGCACGGCCTGATGCAGGTGGTGCACTTCGACACCGAGGTCGAGCGCGCCGAGTCTTCTTGGGTGCGCGGCACCAACACCTACCTGCCCGACAGCGTGGCCATCCAATGGGCACGCACCGTGCCGGACACCTTTCACGCCCGCTTTGACGCGCGCCGTCGGCGTTACGCTTATGTGCTCTTGTCATCGCCGGTTCGCCCGAGCATCGAGGCCGGGCGCGTGGGCTGGGTGTTTCGCCCCTTGTCATTACCCGCCATGCAGGCCGGTGCGGCGCAGTTGATCGGCGAACACGACTTCACCTCGTTTCGGGCCTCGCAATGCCAAGCCAAATCGCCCATCAAACACATGGTGCGCATCGACATCCGACAGCGCGGCCCCTATTGGCATTTTGAGTTCGAAGCGAACGCGTTTTTGCACCACATGATCCGCAACATCATGGGCTGCCTGATCGCCATCGGCACCGAGCAGCAGCCCCCCGAGTGGATGA
>JBFZCK010000121.1:0-4378 GCA_041307965.1 Burkholderiales bacterium
TGATCGACACGCCCGTGGACCAACAGCTCGCGCTCTACCGCGAGTTCATTGCCCACACCGAAGAACACTTTGCCCAAGAAGAGCGCTGGATGCTGGCCACCGGCTTTTCGGCCGACAACTGCCACGCCAGCCACCACGCCACCATTTTGGAGACCATGCACGCGGTGACCAAGCACTTCGAGCAAGGCGACACCGAGATCATCACCCGCATGGCCCAGGCCATGGCCGAGTGGTTCCCCGGACACGCGGCCAGCATGGACGCGGGCTTGGCGCAGCACCTGCAATCGGTGGGCTTTGACACCCGCACCGAAACCTTGGCCGACCCCAGCCGCGTGCGCCCGGCCAGCATGTCGGGTTGTGGCAGCGTCACCTGCAGTTAAAAAATTTCAATCGGCAAAACCGGCATTCACAACCCAGTCCCCTGCGCAGGGCCTAACATGCGGTTTTGACCCCACAACAGGAGACATCGCCCATGACCGTGATCACCAACATCGAAGACTTGCGCCGCCTGGCTCAACGCCGCGTGCCCCGCATGTTCTACGACTACGCCGATTCCGGCTCGTGGACCGAAAGCACCTACCGCGCCAACGAAAGCGATTTCCAGAAAATCAAATTCCGCCAGCGCGTGGCGGTCAACATGGAAAACCGCAGCACCGCCAGCACCATGGTCGGTCAACACGTGGCCATGCCTGTGGCGATCGCGCCCACCGGCCTGACCGGCATGCAACACGCCGATGGCGAAATTTTGGCCGCTCGCGCCGCCAAGAAGTTCGGTGTGCCCTTCACCTTGTCGACCATGAGCATTTGCTCGATCGAAGACGTGGCCAAGCACGCGGGCGAAGGCTTCTGGTTCCAGCTCTACGTGATGAAAGACCGCGCCTTCATTGAGCGCCTGATCGACCGCGCCAAGGCCGCCAACTGCGGCGCCTTGGTGCTCACGCTGGACCTGCAAATCTTGGGTCAACGCCACAAAGACCTGCGCAACGGCTTGTCCGCACCACCCAAGCTCACCGTCAAGAACATGATCAACATCGCCACCAAGCCGCGCTGGGCGCTGGGCATGTTGGGCACACCCCGTCGCCAGTTCGGCAACATCGTGGGTCACGTCAGCGGGGTGGGCGACATGAGCAGCCTGTCCAGCTGGACCGCCAGCCAATTCGACCCCGCACTGAACTGGGGCGATGTGGAGTGGATCAAGAAACGCTGGGGCGGCAAGCTCATACTCAAAGGCATCCAAGACGTGCGCGATGCCGAGCTGGCCGTGCAGTCGGGCGCCGATGCGCTGATCGTCTCCAACCACGGTGGCCGCCAACTCGACGGCGCCCAAAGCAGCATCGAATGCTTGCCCAGCATCGTGCAAGCGGTGGGCGATCGCATCGAGGTCCACATGGACGGCGGCATTCGTTCGGGCCAAGACGTGCTGCGCGCGCGTGCCTTGGGTGCCCGCGGCGTCTACATCGGTCGCCCCTTCTTGTACGGCTTGGGCGCCATGGGTGAAGCGGGCGTGAGCAAGTGCTTGGAAATCATCCACAAAGAGCTGGACATCACCATGGCGTTCTGTGGCCATACCCAAATGGACACCGTGGACAAGTCCATCCTCCTGCCCGGCACCTACCCGATGGCGTGAGCCCCCCCGTTCGCCGCATCGCCCACCTCGACATGGACGCGTTTTACGCGTCCTGCGAGCGCATGCGCTACCCGCAGCTCAAGGGCTTGCCGGTGGTCATTGGCGGTGGGCGACGGCGCGAGGACGACCTGCTCGGCCAGCTTCAGGCGGCCTACCCCGACGGCGAATGGCACGCCGAGACCTTCCACGATCGCTTGGGCAAGATCCCCCTCGAATTTTTTCCTCGCTTGTCGGGATACACCGGCCGCGGTGTGATCACCACGGCCACCTACCCCGCCCGCGCCTTTGGCATCGGCTCGGCCATGGGTTTGATGAAAGCCGCCAAACTGTGCCCCGATGCGGTGTTGTTGCCGGTGGACTTTGAGCGTTACCGGCACTTTTCTCGCAGCTTCAAAGCCGTCATCACCGAGATCGCGCCGCTCATGGAAGACCGGGGTGTCGATGAGGTCTACATCGACTTCACCGACGTGCCCGGCGGTCAGCGCGAAGGCGGTCGGGTGCTGGCGCGCTTGATCCAAAAAAGCATTTTGGAGGCCACAGGCCTGACCTGTTCGATCGGCGTGGCGCCCAACAAACTCTTGGCCAAAATGGCCAGCGAGTTCAACAAACCCAAGGGCATTTCCATCGTCCACGAGGCCGACCTGCCAAGCCTCATCTGGCCACTGGCCTGCCGCAAGATCAACGGCATTGGACCTAAGGCCGACGAGAAACTCAAAGCGCACGGCATCGAGACCATCGGCCAACTGGCCGAACGCGAGCCCGCCTGGCTGGTGCATCACTTCGGCAAGAGCCACGGCGCATGGCTGCATGAGGCCGCTTGGGGGCGAGACGACCGCCCAGTGGTGACCGAGAGCGAGCCCGTGAGCATGAGCCGCGAGACCACCTTCGAGCGCGACCTGCACGCCGTGCGCGACCGCGTGGAGCTGGGCACGGTGTTCACCCGCCTGTGCCAGCAGGTCGCGGCCGATTTGCAACGCAAAGGCTACGAGGGCCGCACCATCGGCATCAAGATCCGCTACGACAATTTCCAAGCCGTCACACGCGACCACAGCACCGAGGAACACACCGCCGATGCCCAACGCATCCGACAAGTGGCCGGCCTGTGCCTCAAACGCGTGGACCTGAGCCGGCGCATCCGTTTGCTCGGCGTGCGGGTCGGCGCATTGGTGAAGGCGGGAATGGCCCCAAGCCCTGCGCACGTGGTGGCCCAAGAGCCCGCCGGTGCACCGCTACAAACACCCCTATTCATCACCGAAGATTGATTTCACATGCTCATCTTTCACAACACCCGCCACGCCGAACACAGCGGCCGCCAAGAGATGTTTCGCGGCCGTTTGGTCGATTGCCACGAAGTGCCACAGCGGCTGCAACACGTGCTGGCCGAACTGGCGCGGCGACCCGTGGGCACGGTGTTGTCCCCGGCGGCCGACCTGCCGCTGGACGCGGCCTTGCGCCGGGTGCACCACGCGGACTACCTGGATTTTTTGGCCCACGCGTGGGACGACTGGGTGGCGCTTGACCCGGCCAACGCGGCGGTGGACGCCCTGCCCTCGGTCTGGCCACTGGCGTCTCGCCACGGCTTTCGCACCGACGTGCCGCCGCTGAACTTCGCCGCTCGGTTGGGGCAGTACGCGTTTGATTCGGGCACGCCCTTGATGGCGGGCAGTTGGTCCGCGGCCCGAGAAGGCGCGGCCTGTGCGTTGGCGGCGGCGCATGCGGTGCTCGGCGGCGAACGGGCCGCTTTGGCGCTGACACGCCCACCGGGGCACCACGCAGGGCCCAACTTCATGGGCGGGTATTGCTTCATCAACAACGCAGCGGTGGCCGCCCAAGCCCTGCGCGATGGTGGCTTGCCGCGCGTGGCCGTGCTCGATGTGGACTACCACCACGGCAACGGCACACAAACCGTGTTCTACGAGCGCAGCGATGTGTTCACCACCTCCATCCACGGCGACCCCCGCACCGAGTACCCTTTCTTTTTGGGGCACGCCGATGAACGCGGTCACGGCGCCGGCGAGGGCTTCAACCTTAACCTGCCGCTGTCCCGCGGCACGGGCTTTGAGCGGTGGCAACAAGCCCTGGACCAAGCCCTGCAAGCGGTGGCGGACTTTGGCCCACAGGCCGTGGTGGTGCCGCTGGGGCTGGACACCTTTGAAGGCGACCCGATTTCAGGCTTTGCGCTGCGTTCGAACGATTACCTGCAGGTCGGGCGCGCATTGGCGGCCTTGGGTCTGCCCACGGTGTTCACCTTCGAAGGCGGTTATGCCGTGGCCGAGGTCGGCATCAACACCGTCAACGTGCTCGAAGGATTCCAAGCCCGCTGACAGCCCATCAAGCCCATGTGGGCGCCGCACAGGGATGGTCGGTGCGCCAAGCCCCCAACTCGCCACACCATTCAGGCTGGGCTTCTGGGTCCGTCCAAAGGACATCGGGCAAAGGCGCCACGCTGAGCACTTGGCACTGGACGCTGCGGCAGCGCTCGCGCAGGTCGGCCAAGACCTGCTCGGTGGCTTGGGGCAAGCTCAGGGCGCTGTCGGCAAAGCCCGCGAGGTACTGCAGCAAACCCACTTGCTCCCATTGCGGGCCGCTGTAACGCAAGCGCAGCAGGTGAGACGGCTGTGCGTGGAGGCACCAGCGGCGCGTCCACAACACTTCGCTCACCGGCGCTTCGTGAAAGGCCGCTTGCAAGCGCGAAGCCTCGGGTTGGTTGGCTTCACAGACCAGGGCCATGCGGTCCAAGGACGTGCCCGG
>JBFZCK010000122.1:0-3037 GCA_041307965.1 Burkholderiales bacterium
CCATACAACCGTCGAACAGCGGCTGCAGCGTGGCGCGCATTTCGGCGGGGGCTTTCCAGTTGTTGGTCGGGCCAGCGTCTTCGGCTTTTTCCGAGCAGATGAAGGTGCGGTCTTCCACGCGCGCCACGTCGGACGGGTCGGAGCAAGCCAAGAAGCTGTTGGGGCGCTTGGCGGGGTCCAGGCGCTTGAAGGTGCCGGCTTGCACCAACTGCTCGCTCAAGCGTTGGTATTCCTCATCGCTGCCGTCGCACCAAACGACGTGGGCGGGCTTGCACAAGGCGACCATGTCGGCCACCCAAGCGATCAGCTTGGGGTGTTTGACGTAGGCGGGGGTATTCAAAGACAGACCTTGCAGACTGGGTGCGTTCATGGGGGCTCCTGAGTTTTAAAAACCGATCGGGCCAGCGAGACCCGTTGGGACGATTTTAGAAATTCAGCGCGTCAGTTACACGCCAGTTACATGCAAAACCTGCATAACCTAATGCCGCGGGCACAAAAAAGCCGAACCCAAGGGCTCGGCTGATCGGTGTGGCGAGATCGAAGGGTCGATCAGGCCAAGAACACGGCGATGAAGGCCAACAAGAAAATCAGCACCGCGCCGGCAGCAGGCAAGAGCACGGGCATGTGGGGGACGATGGCTTCAACGATGTCGGCGGGGGCTTGGTCGTTGTGGTCGTGATGTGCAGACATGGCTTAACTCCAAAAACAATGGAAAGTCATATTCTAGTGCGGGCGCCCATCGGCGGGGACAAAAGCCTTCAATGGGCAAAGGGTGCCACCACCCGCAAGACCTCGGCACCGTACGCTTCGCGCTTCTTCTGGCCAATGCCGGCCACGCCTTCCAAATCGTCCATCTGGCTGGGGCGGCGCTGGGCCAAGGCGCGCAGGGTGCTGTCGTGAAAAATCACGAACGCCGGCAAGTTGTGCGAACGCGCCACCTCGGCGCGCCAGGCTTTGAGCGCCTCCAAACAATCGCGCTCGACCAAGCTCAGCGGCTGGCCCGACTCGTCGCGCTCGGCACGTGCCGCGCGGCTGTTGCTGCGCGAAGCGCGGGGTTTTTCGCTGGGGGTCTTGAGCCAAATCGGGGTTTCACCACGCAAGATGCTGCGCGAGGCCTCGGTCAGGTGCAAGGTGTTGAAGCCGCTGCCGTCCACGTGCAAGGCTTCGCGGGCGATCAACTGCCGAATCAAGGCGCGCCACTGGGTTTCGTTCAGGTCGGCGCCGATGCCAAAGGTCGAGAGACTTTGGTGGCCGTACTGCGTCACCTTCTCGGTGGTTTTGCCGCGCAAGATGTCCATGATGTGGCCCGCGCCAAACGCGCTGCCGCTGGACTGTTGCACGCGGTAGATGCACGAGAGCAGTTTGCGGGCGGACTCGGTGGCGTCGTGTTGGGCCGGTGGGTTCAGGCAGTTGTCGCAGTTGCCGCAGGGCTGGCTGAGCTCACCGAAATAGGACAACAAGCGCACGCGTCGGCAGTCGCTGGCCTCGGCCAGGCTGAGCAAAGCGTCGAGCTTGCCGCGCAAGACCTGTTTGAAGGCATCGGCCGCCGGGCTCTCGTCGATCATGCGGCGTTGGTTGACGACGTCTTGCAAACCGTAGGCCATCCAAGCGTTGGCGGGCTCGCCGTCGCGTCCCGCACGGCCGGTCTCTTGGTAATAGCCTTCGATGTTTTTGGGCATGTCCATGTGCGCCACGAAGCGCACGTCGGGTTTGTCGATGCCCATGCCGAAAGCGATGGTGGCCACCATGATCCAGCCTTCTTCGCGCAAGAAGCGGTCTTGGTTGGTCAGGCGGTCCTGTGAATCCATGCCCGCGTGGTAGGCCATGGCTTGAAAACCCGCGTCGTTGAGCATCTCCGCCACCTCCTCCACACGGCGGCGCGATTGGCAATACACGATGCCCGCGTCGTGGCCGTTGGCGCTGCTGTGTTCGTCGCGGATGAAGCGCACCAGCTGTGCGGTGGCGTCTTTCTTTTCCACCAATTGGTAGCGGATGTTGGGGCGGTCAAAGCTGCTGATGAAGGTGCGTGCGCTTTGCAGTTGCAAGCGCTCGACCATGTCGTCTCGCGTGAGCGCATCGGCCGTGGCGGTCAGCGCCACGCGCGGCACACCGGGGAAACGTTCGGCCAGGACCGCGAGCGAGCGGTACTCGGGGCGGAAGTCGTGGCCCCATTGGCTCACACAATGCGCCTCGTCGATCGCAAACAAAGCGAGTTGGCCGCGTTCGAGCAGCGAGTCGAGCAAGGCCAAAAAACGCGGTGTGTTCAAGCGCTCGGGCGCCACGTACAAGAGCGTGATCTCGCCGCGCAGCAGCGACTTCTCCACCGCTTGGCTTTGTTCGGACGACAGGCTGGAATTCAAAAATGCCGCGGCCACACCGGCTTCGAGCAAGGCGCCGACCTGGTCGTGCATGAGCGCGATCAGGGGCGAGACCACAATCGACACGCCTTGCCCGGCGCGCTGACGCACGATGGCGGGGATTTGGTAGCACAGCGACTTGCCGCCACCGGTGGGCATGAGCACCAAGGCGTCGCCGCCTGCGCTCACGTGACCGACGATGTCGGCCTGTGGGCCACGAAAGGCGTCGTAGCCGAACACCTCGCGCAGCACATCCACGCAAGTCTCCAGCAACACCCCTTCATCCGACACATCGATCATGGGCCTATTGTCGGGCAAGCGCGTGGGCGCTCGGCACCCCTTGCCTACAATGTCGGCATGACCGTTGCCCAGACCCCCGCCTACACCCGTGCCCAAGCCCTGCCGGGCATCCTTCGCCAACGCATCGCCATCCTCGACGGCGCCATGGGCACCATGATCCAGCGCTTCAAATTGGGCGAAGACCAGTACCGCGGCGAGCGTTTTGCCGATTGGCCCAGCGACGTCAAAGGCAACAACGAACTGCTCAGCCTGACCCGCCCCGACGTCATCCAAGACATCCACGAGCGTTATTTGGCCGCCGGTGCCGACCTGATCGAGACCAACACCTTTGGCGCGACCACCATCGCCCAAGAGGACTACGGCATGGCCGACTTGGCCTA
>JBFZCK010000123.1:0-6910 GCA_041307965.1 Burkholderiales bacterium
AAACCACGGCGCAGTCGCGCGAGCTCGACGACCGTTTGCTCACCGAGTTGACCTACACCGTTTTTGACACCGAGACCACGGGCTTGAACCCGTCACAGGGCGACGAAATCATCCAAATGGGGGCCACCCGCATCGTCAACGGCAAGCTCTTGAGCCAAGAGTGCTTTGAGCAGTTGGTGGATCCTCAGCGCAGCATCCCGGCGGCCACCATCCCCATCCACGGCATCGAGCCGCACATGGTGGCGGGCAAGCCTACGATCACCGAAGTGTTGCCATCGTTCCACGCGTTTTCACAAGACACGGTGCTGGTGGCGCACAACGCAGCGTTTGACATGCGTTTTTTGCAGCTCAAAGAAAAAAGCACCGGGGTGGTGTTTGATCAGCCCGTGCTCGACACCTTGTTGCTGTCGGCGGTGGTGCATCCCAACCAAGAGTCGCACCGCTTGGAGGCGATTGCCGGACGTTTCAATGTGACGGTGATGGGTCGGCACACCGCCATGGGCGACGCCATGGTCACGGCCGAGGTGTTCCTCAAGCTCATTCCGCTGTTGGCCGAAAAAGGCATCCGCACTTTGGGCCAAGCGCGCGAGGCGGCCCAAAAAACCTATTACGCGCGGCTGAAATACTGAAGGTTCAGAAGCGGCCGGCTTGGTAGCGTTGCCCCAAGATGTTCTGAAGCGACTCCACCACGCGAAACGCGTCTTTGAGCTGCGTGCGCTCGAAGTTGGAAATTTCCACGGGATGCAGGAAGTTGTCGGGCTTGCGTTCTTGCAAGATTTGACGGGCTTGGTGCTGGATGCGAACAAAGGCCAAGAACTCCAAGGCGTCGCGAAGATCGCGGGCACTTTGCTCGCTGATGGCGCCGCTGGCCGCAGCACTCTCCAGTCGGTCGTGGGTGTTAACCGCGGTGTCACCGCCGGCCAAGGCGTACACACGGGCCAAATCGACGATGGGCACGATGCCGGTGTGTTTGAGGTCAATGGTGCCTCGGTTGGCACCGCTGCGGATGGTGCTCAGCCCATTGAACCAATTCAGGGGAGGGCGGTGGGTGAGGGCGTTGCCCACCATGTAGGCCAAGAAAATGCTGTTGCCTTGCGTGCGTTGCAACACTTCGCGGTGCAGGTCTTCTGCCATACCCATGTTGCCGTGGATGGCGCGCCAGTCGAACCACACGCAAGTGAGCATGAGCGACTTGGGGTCGGGCTGAGAGGTCCAGCGGGCGAACAGGTTGAGCCATTGCTGGCGCGGCAAGCGCCAAGTGGGCGTCATGGCCATCATTTCGCCAGGGCAATAGATGTAGCCACAGGCATCCAAACCATCACAGACGAAGGTCGCCAAGGCCTTGAAGTATTCGCCGTGTTGGGCTTCGTCGTAGCCGTCGTCGAGCACCATGCAGTTGTCTTGGTCGGATTTGGCGGTTTGTTCGCTGCGTGCTTGTGAGCCCGCGGCCACCCACACATAGTCGATGGGGGCCGGACCCAATTGGGCTTCGCCGAGCTGCAACAAACGGGTGGTCAAGGCGTCGGTGATGGCGGTGATGATGTGCCCGGTGTTGTAGGCCGAGGCATCGGCCGCGGCCAGATTTTGTTGCAAGCGTTTGATTTTGGCCGCCACCTGCTGCAAACCTTCGATGGTGGTTTGTTTGTAAATGTCACCCGCCATGTAGACCGCCGATGTGCTGTGCTGCTCGGTCAGGTCGGTGGCAGTGATCATGCCCACCACGCGCTGCTCATCGAGCACCGGCACGTGGTGGATGTTGTGGCGCGCCATCAGCAGCAATGCGTCAAAGGCGGGTGCTTTGATATTGACCGACAGAGGGGCCAAGGTGGCGATGTCGGCGATGGGGCGTTGAATGTCCAAGCCCATGGCGACCACGCGGTTGCGCAAGTCGCGGTCCGTGATCAGGCCAAACAGCGTGCCTTGTTCTTCGATCAACACGGAGGAGACGCGCAACTCGCTCATGAGTTGTGCGGCCGCTTGGATGGTGGTGCTCGGCGGCAAAGTGATTGGGGTGCGCTTGATGAGTTGGCGCACCGGCGTGGTCATCAGGCTCAAGGCCGGGTCGCTCTGGGAAGGGATGTGCATGGAAACGATCCTACACCGTCCCAAGGGCTTGGTTCGCGGGTAATCCCTGAGGGTGGATGGGCCCAGATTGGACCCGGCGAGTGCTTTTGTCAGAGCGCGGTAAGGTGCTCAAACAGAATGGTTCCATGGTGTTTTCTTTTTCATTAGGTCGGGCTCAACGCCGGACCACCGTCCCGTGCTTTGGATGATCGTGACCGCCAAGTTGTTGGTGGAGGTTGCGGCGTTGGCCCTGGTGGGCCAACTGGTGTTGGGCTTGCTCATCGGCCCCAAACGTCACGACAACGGGGTGTACCGGGTCTTGCAAACCGTGGCCTCGCCGGCGCAGCGCGTGGCCGATGCGCTGTCGCCCCGTTGGGTCTTGGTGCAACACCGGCCTTGGGTGGCCTTGGCCTTGTTGGCATTGGCCTGGACGGCGTTGACCATCGTCAAAATTGTGCAGTGCTTGAATGCGGGCGTGGCCCGGTGCTTGGCATGAGCCGCGGTGTTGAACACACTTGGACGGCGTTGCGTTGGCGGCTGCGCTTGACGCTGGTCTTGTGGTGGGGTCGACCCGCCCCCGTGCTGGCTTGTGTGGCCGCTTGGCTCCAAGCCCAGCCCGATCACCCACACGCCTTGGCCACGCAAGCCCACTGGCTGGCCCAGACGAAGGACCTGCACGCTGCCGCACACGTGTTGCGACGTTTGCGGGTGTTGCAGCCGCAGGTGGCCGCGCATGCGTTCAACCTGGGATTTGTGCTGCAGGGTTTGGCTCTCTGGAGCGAAGCCCAATCGGCCTTCGAGACCGCGGTCGAGCTCAACCCATTGCTGGACCGTGCTTGGTATGGTCTGGGGGTGGTGCGCATCGAGTTGCGTGACCTGTCGGGCGCCGAGCAGGCCCTGCGGCGCAACACCGAGTTGCAACCCATGAGCCCTTTGGGGTGGTACCAGTTGGCGCACCTGCACCACGAACGTGGCGAGCTCGCGCCAGCGCAGGACCTGCTGCGCCATTTGCGCAGCTTTGAGCCTCGAGTGGCACGTCAGTTGGAGCGCGAATGGACGGCGTTGACGGCATGAGCAACACGCCCGCGCCCGAGACCTTGCGCCGTTATTGGCGCACCAATTTGCGTTGGATTTCAGGCCTGATGCTGGTGTGGTTTGTGGTGAGTTTTGTGCTGGTGTATTTTGCCCGCGACCTGAATTTTCAATTCATGGGCTGGCCCTTCAGTTTTTGGATGGCGGCCCAAGGCGCTTTGTTGGTTTACGCGGCCTTGGTGGCGATTTACGCTTGGGTCATGCACCGCGCCGATGTGGCGCACGGTGTTCAAGAGCGTGAGGACTGAAGCCGTGCCAGCCTTGCCCACCATGTCCCGCGCGGCCCTGGCCAAAGCGCTGTTTCGTGCACAACTCAACAAGGTCTACCGCTGGTATGCGGGTGGATTCTTCTGCTTCGTGTTGGTGTTGGCGTTGTTGGAGCAGTGGGGCCTGTCACGCGAATGGATCGGCTTTGTGTTTTTGTTTGCCACGATCGGTTTGTACGCGGGCATCGGCATCATGAGTCGCACGACCGATGCAGCCGAATACTACGTGGCGGGGCGGCGCGTGCCGGCCATCTACAACGGCATGGCCACGGGCGCGGACTGGATGTCGGCGGCGTCCTTCATTGGTTTGGCTGGCACTTTGTACCTGCAGGGCTTCAATGGCTTGGC
This sequence comes from Burkholderiales bacterium, assembly GCA_041307965.1. Taxonomy (GTDB): domain Bacteria; phylum Pseudomonadota; class Gammaproteobacteria; order Burkholderiales; family Burkholderiaceae_C; genus Hydrogenophaga. The sequence continues at coordinate 3,771 of JBFZCK010000123.1, forward strand.
CTTTGTGATGGGCTGGACCGGGGGCTACTGTTTGGTGGCTTTTTTCTTGGCACCGTACCTGCGCAAATTTGGGCAATACACGATCCCGGATTTTTTGGGTGAGCGTTATGGGGGGCATGCGCCGCGCTTGCTGGGCATTGCCGCGGCCATTGCGTGCTCGTTCATCTATGTTGTGGCGCAAATTTACGGCGTGGGTCTGATCACCTCTCGCTTGACTGGGGTGGCGTTTGAGCTCGGCGTTTTCTTGGGGTTGGGCGGCATTTTGGTGTGTTCATTTCTGGGTGGCATGCGCGCGGTTACGTGGACGCAAGTGGCTCAGTACGTGGTTTTGATCGCCGCCTACATGACGCCAGTGGTTTGGTTGTCGGTCAAACAAACCCAAGTGCCGCTGCCGCAGCTGGTCTATGGCCAGCAGCTGCAACAGGTCACGGCACAAGAGCAGCGCTTGAGCCAAGACCCCAAAGAGTTGGAGGTGCAAGCCCTGTACCGCGAGCGCGCCCAAGTGCTCGCGACGCAACTGGAGAACCCGGTTAAAGCGTTGGCCGACGAGCGGCGCAGCGCCCAAGAGCGCATCAACCAATTGCGAGCCAGTGATGCCAAGCCCGCTGAATTGGCGCAAGCCGACAAGCACTTATCGGCCTTGCCCAAAAGCGATGTGGCGGCCGAGGCGTTGTGGCGTGAACAAAAGGCCCAGGCCGATACCAAATCGCAACCGCTCAACGGCATGGCCCCCCATGCCCAACAGTTTTTGGGTGACCCTGAAGGCACCGAAGCCGAACGTGAGCTGTTCGATGTCTCTCGGCGCAACTTCATGGCCTTGGTGTTTTGTTTGATGTTGGGCACGGCCGCTTTGCCACACATCCTCATGCGCTACTACACCGTGCCCAGCGTGCGCGAGGCACGCGAGTCCGTGGCCTGGTCTTTGCTGTTCATCATCTTGCTCTACATCACCGCACCGGCCTTGGCGGTGATGGTGAAATTTGAGGTGTTCCACGTGTTGGTGGGCACGCCGTTCAACGAACTGCCCGCTTGGTTGGCCGCCTGGAACAAGGTGGACCCCAGCCTTTTGTCCATCACCGACATCAACCTCGACGGGATCTTGCAACTCAACGAGTTGACCATTGGCGGCGACATCGTGGTGCTGGCCATGCCGGAGATTGCGGGATTGCCGTATGTGGTCTCGGGTTTGGTGGCTGCGGGTGGTCTGGCCGCGGCCCTGTCCACCGCCGATGGTTTGCTCTTGACCATCGCCAACGCGCTGAGCCACGACCTGTATTACAAAATGATCGACCCCAACGCCTCCACCGTGCGCCGGGTCACGATCTCCAAAGTGCTGTTGCTGATGGTGGCCTTGCTGGCGGCTTATGTGGCGGCACAAAAACCTGCCGATATTTTGTTTTTGGTGGCGGCTGCGTTTTCCATGGCGGCCGCAGCGTTCTTCCCCGCCTTGGTTTTGGGCATTTTTTGGCGCCGTGCCACGGGCTTGGCCGCGACCCTTGGCATGGCGGCGGGCATGGGCATCACTTTGTATTACATGGCCACCACCCAGTCTTGGTTGCGTGAGGTGTTGGGTGTCACGGCGCCGGTGGAGTTGTGGTGGGGCATACAGCCCATTGCCGCCGGTGTCTTTGGTGTGCCACTGGGTTTTGTGGTGATGGTTTTGGTGAGTTGGGTCACGCCCGCGCCACGCCGCGCCGAGCGCGAGTGGGTGGAATTTGTGCGCTACCCGAACCTGCGGGGGCCCAAAAACGGACAGGGCGGCTGAAGTTTGCTAGAATCATGGGCTTGCCTTGCCGTACCCCGTGTCGACGCTGGGGGCGGCTTTTTTCATCCACAAGGAGAGTCTATGCGTCATTACGAAATCGTCATGCTGATCCACCCGGATCAAAGCGAGCAAGTTGCAGCCATGCTGGAACGCTACAAGGGCATGATCACCGCCGGCGGTGGCAAGATCCACCGCGTTGAAGACTGGGGCCGTCGTCAGATGGCTTACCAAATCAACAAGCTGTCCAAGGCCCACTACCTGTGCCTGAACATCGAAGCCGACCAGGCCGTGATGGGTGAGCTTGAGCACGCCTTCAAGTTCAACGATGCCGTGTTGCGTCAGCTGACCGTGTTGAAGAAAAAAGCCGAAACCGGCCCTTCTTCGATGATGAAGTCGGTCGAGCGTGAAGAAGCACGCAAGTCGCAACAACAACCGCAGGAACACGCCGCTTAAGGCTGCCTGCGCGACACGTCAGAAAGGGTGAACGCACTCCAGTTGTCAGCCACCGTGGTCCAGGTTCAAAGCCTGCGTTACACACCGGCCGGCATCCCCGTCGTCAATTTGGTGCTTGAGCACGAATCGGTGGCCATGGAGCTCGATACACCCCGTCAGGTGAAGCTGCAACTGAGGGCCGTGGCCTTTGGTGCACAAGCTGAAACCTTGTCCCGACAGGGGCTCGATTCGGTTTGTGAGTTTCACGGATTTCTGGCCAATGCGCGCAACAGCAAAGGCGTTGTGTTTCACATCCAAGATTTCAGCAAGACATAGGAAGGCCCATCATGGCTGCACCCAAACGTTTCAACAAAGACAAGCGCCCCAAGCGCAACACCCAATCGCTGCTCTTCAAGCGCAAGCGTTTCTGCCGTTTCACCGTGGCCAACGTGGAAGAAGTTGACTACAAAGACGTCGACGTTCTGCGTGACTTCATCGCCGAAAACGGCAAGATCATCCCCGCGCGCCTGACCGGCACCCGCGCGATTTACCAACGTCAGGTGGACACCGCCATCAAGCGTGCGCGCTTCTTGGCCATGTTGCCTTACAGCGACCAGCACCGCGTCTGAAAGAGAGCCTGACATGCAAATCATTCTGCTCGACAAAGTTGTCAATCTCGGCGCCCTGGGCGATGTGGTCAAGGTCAAGGACGGCTATGCCCGTAACTTCCTGATCCCTTCCGGTCGTGCCCGCCGCGCCACGCAAAATGCCATCGCTGAATTCGAAGCCCGCCGCGCGGAACTCGAAAAGGTTGCCGCTGCCAAGCTGGCTGAAGCCCAGACCCTGGGCGAAAAGCTGGCTGCTGTGACCATCAAGCTGTCGCAAAAAGCCGGTGTGGACGGTCGCCTGTTTGGCTCCGTCACCAACCACGACGTGTCCGAAG
>JBFZCK010000124.1:0-2697 GCA_041307965.1 Burkholderiales bacterium
CGTTGCAACACGTGCACCACCTCGGCCATGTTCAAAGTGCCGGGTAAGCGAATACCGCCGTTGCCGACATCGATATTGCTGAGGTAATCGCGTTGGGCTTGCGCCGTCCATTCTCGCCACACCGGCTGCGCTGGGGCGTCGAGTGCGGCCAAGGCATGGGCGGCGCTGTGCATGTCGGCACACACGCCGACTTCAGCTTGGTAGACACGCCCGAGTTCTTCGGCGCTGACGTGGACGTGCAGCAAGCGCTGCTGCGGCACGGGCGCTTGCAGCAGCGTGTAGCCGTTCGTCGTGGATTCGCCCAAACGCGGGCCCAACGCCAAGATGACGTCGGCTCGGCGAACGCGTTCGGCCAAAGCGGGGTTGATGCCCAAGCCCACATCGCCGGCGTAGAGCGGGTGGTGGTTGTCGAAGGTGTCCTGAAAACGGAAGGCGTTGGTCACCGGCAAGTGCCAGCGTTCGGCGAAAGTCTGCAAGGCTTGTGCGGCCGATACCGACCACGCTGGGCCGCCCGCGATGACCAGCGGGCGCTCAGCGCTCAAGAGCGCATCGCGAATGGCGTGGATGGCCTCGGGGTCGGGCGCTTGGCGGCGGCTGGGCACGCGCGGCAAAGGCTGAGCCACCACGGTTTGGGTCAGCATGTCTTCGGGTAAGACCAGCACCACGGGGCCGGGTCGGCCTTGCATGGCGGTGGCAAAGGCCCGCGCCACGTACTCGGGGATGCGAGAGGCGTCGTCGATGCGCTCCACCCGCTTGGCCATGCCTTGGGTGCTGGGGCCAAAGAAGGTGGCGAAGTCCATCTCTTGGAAGGCTTCGCGGTCGCGCGCATCGCTGGCCACATCGCCCACGAACAAGACCATGGGCGTGCTGTCCTGGTGGGCCGTGTGCACGCCGATCGAGGCGTTGGTGGCCCCAGGCCCTCGGGTGACAAAACACACGCCTGGGCGGCCCGTGAGCTTGCCGTGCGCCTCGGCCATGAAGGCCGCGCCACCTTCTTGGCGGTTGCTCACCCACGTGATGCAATCGGCGTGGGCGTGAAAGCCGTCGAGCACGGCCAAAAAGCTCTCGCCGGGCACGCCAAACGCGTGCGTGACGCCTTGTTCGATCAGGCACTGCACCAAACAATGGCCGGCCAACTGGGGGGTGTTGTGTGTGTTCATGTTGTGTTCTGTGTCACGGTCGCACGGGGCTGCGCTGCCCCACGGCCCAAGCGGCGGCCACCGCGCCCCACAACACCAGCGCAGCGCCGATGAGGGTGGCCTGGTACCAACCGCGGTCCATCATCCATCCGAAGATGAGCGGGGATATGGCAAAGCCCACGTCCAAGCCCGAATACACCGTGCCGTACACCCGGCCCGTGGCGGACACCGGTGTGGCGCGTTTGATCATCATGTCGCGGCTCGGTCCGCCCACGCCCATGGCAAAACCGGTCAAAGCCAAAGCGACGAGCGTACCCGTGGTGCCCAGCACGCCGCTGGCGCAGACCATCAGCGTGAGCGAAGCGGTGACCAAGCTGATCACGACCACACGGTCGCTGCTCAGGCCCTGCGATCGGCTCGCCACAAAGCCGCCGACCACCATGCCCACCGCGCCCATCACCATGTAGGCGCTCAAGGTCAGGGTGGCCGTGGCCACGCTGACGCCGTGCACCGCGGTCAAGATGGAGGGGGCGTAGCTTTGCACCACGGCCAAAGTCATGGTGGAGACCAAGAAGAAACCAAAGCACCACCACACCACCGGCAAGCGCAGGTAGGCCAAGGGGTTGTCGGTGGAGCCGCTGCTGGGGCGCACGGGCGGTGGGGTTTGCCAGTGTTGGCGCTGCGACCACAAGACCGCCATGACCACCAGGTAGAACACGGCCGCCGCCACATAGGCCACGCGCCAATCGCTCATGGACCCAATGCCCACCAAAAACACCGGGGCCAAGGCCCAGCCGATTTGGCCACTGAGGCCGTGCGCGCTGAAGGCGTGCCCCAAACGGGCGCTGGAGACGCGTTGGTTCAAGATGCTGAAGTCCACCGGGTGAAACGGCGCGTTGCCCAAGCCAGCGAGCATGGCCACGACCAACAGATCGCGGTAACCATCGGCTTGTGAGGCCATGAGCGAGGCCAACACAAAACAACTCAGCGCGGCCATCATGACGCGCCGGGTGCCGACGCGGTCCACCCAAAACCCCGACAAGGCTTGGCCCGTGCCCGAGACGATGAAGAAGGCGCTCATGAGCCAGCCCACTTGCGCGTAGCTCAGACCAAAGTCCCGGATGAAAAGCGGAAACAGGGGCGCGAGCAAGAGGTGGGAGAAATGCGATGTGCCGTGGGCCAAGCCCACCAAAGCGATCACCCGTGCGTCTTGCCGTGCTGTGTTCATCCCTCAATCGTAGGCGATCGGGCTCCCGAACTCGAAAACCCCGGGATTGCGCACCGGGTCCACACCCACGGGTATCACCGACTTCGGTGGGTAACGGCCCTCGAGCAGCAGTTTGGACAGCGGGTTCTCGATGCGTTGCTGGATGGCGCGCTTGAGGGGGCGCGCACCAAACACCGGGTCGAAGCCGACCTTGGCCAGCTCGACCAAAGCCGCTTGGGTGACCTCCAAGCGCAAGTCCATTTTTTGCAAGCGCGCTTGCAAGGCCTTGAGTTGGATACCAGCGATGGATTCGATGTGCTGCGCATCCAAGGCGTGGAAGACCACGGTCTC
>JBFZCK010000125.1:0-2857 GCA_041307965.1 Burkholderiales bacterium
GCCAAATAGGTGTGCAAAGCACCCGAGAACGCCAGCGGCTGATCGTCGGTGTTGTGCACCTCCAGCGTCAGTTGCAAGGCACCCGGGCTCAAGTCGATGTGCAGTGCCAAGTCAAAGGCCCAGGGCCACCAGGCGCGGGTTTGTGGGTTGTCGCTCAGGCGCAGGGTGAGGCGGGCCTGTTCGGCGCCCAGTTCGGGCGCGTCCGCCTGCCAGGCCACGTTGCGCGCAAAGCCGTGTTTGGGCAGGCTCTCGGCCATGGGGCCGCGCTGGTTGAACTGCGGAAAGCACACGGGCACACCGCCGCGAATGGCGGCTTGACCGTCCATGTTGCTTTGGGGGCTGAGGTACAGGCGTTCTTGACCGCCCGACACCCAAGACAGCACATGCGCACCGTGCAGCGCCACCCGCAAGCGGTCGCCATGCGGCAGCGCCAATTCGCAAGCGGGCAGGCCCGCGAACGCGGTGTCGCGAGAAGTGGCCTGAGCGCTCATCTGAAAGGCTCAGCCGTTGAGCTCGTCGGCCAAGCGCTGGGCGGCTTCAAAGTCGAGATCGCCGCTGTAAATGGAGCGGCCACAGATCACGCCCTCCACGCCCTCGTCTTCGACCTCGCACAGCTGGCGAATGTCTTCCAAGTTCGACAAACCACCCGAGGCGATGACGGGGATGGACAGGGCTTGGGCGAGTTTGACGGTGGCGTCGATGTTGATGCCGCTGAGCATGCCGTCGCGACCGATGTCGGTGTAGATGATGGATTCCACGCCGTAGTCTTCGAACTTCTTGCCCAAGTCCACCACTTCGTGGCCGGTGAGTTTGCTCCAACCGTCGGTGGCGACTTTGCCGTCTTTGGCGTCCAAGCCGACGATGATGTGGCCGCCAAACGCGGTGCAGGCGTCTTGCAAGAAGCCGGGGTTTTTCACCGCAGCGGTGCCGATGATGACGTAGCGCAGACCGGCGTCGAGGTAACGCTCGATGGTATCGAGGTCACGGATGCCGCCGCCGAGCTGCACATCGACTTCGCTGCCGACTTCTTTGAGGATTTTGCGAATGGCGGCTTCGTTCTTGGGCTTGCCCGCAAACGCGCCGTTGAGGTCCACCAGGTGCACGCGACGCGCGCCCTTGTCCACCCACATGCGCGCCACGGCCGCAGGGTCCTCACCAAACACGGTGGTTTGGTCCATGTCGCCCTGCTTGAGGCGAACACATTGGCCGTCTTTCAAATCAATGGCAGGAATCAGCAGCATGGTCGTGGTGGTCGGTGAAGGTGAAGAAAAAACGGAACTCAAGGGTTCCAGTGAAGGAAATTGCGGAACAAGGCCAGGCCGTGGTCCGCGCTTTTTTCGGGGTGAAACTGGGTGGCGAACCAACGGTCGCGGGCGATCGCGCTGGCAAAGCGGGTGCCGTACTCGGTCTCGCCCGCCACGTGTTGTGGGTTTTGGGCTTGGGCGTAGTAGCTGTGCACAAAATAAAAATAGGCACCATCGGGAATGCCGTCCCACAGGGGGTGCGAAGGCCCACGTCCGAGCTGGTGGTAGACGCGGTTCCAACCCATTTGGGGCACCTTGAAGCGGCTGCCATCGGGCTGGCGCAGCGCGGCCACGTCAAAGCGCTTGACCTCGCCGGCCATCAGGCCCAAACCCTCACAGGGGCCCTCTTCGCTGCGATCGAGCAGCATTTGCATGCCCACACACACCCCGAACATCGGCTTGTTGGCCGCCGCATGAAGCACCGCGGCTTTGAGGCCGCTGGATTGCAGCTCGCGCATGCAGTCGGCCATGTGGCCTTGGCCGGGCAACACGATGCGGTCGGCATCCATCACCACCGCGGGGTCTTGCGTCAAGCGAACCGTGTAGCCGCTGCGCGCAGCGACGTGTTCCACGGCTTGGGAGACGGAGCGCAGATTGCCGCTGCCGTAGTCCACCACGGCCACCAGTTTGCTGTTCATCGCGGGTGAATGCTCAGAGTGAGCCTTTGGTCGAGGGAATGGTGTCGCCCATGCGGGGGTCGCGCTCCAGCGCCATGCGAATGGCACGGGCAAAGGCCTTGAACACCGTCTCGGCTTGGTGGTGCGCGTTCTCACCCTTGAGGTTGTCGATGTGCAAGGTCACGCCCGCGTGGTTGACGAAACCTTGGAAAAACTCAAAAGCCAGCTGTGTGTCAAACGCACCGACCATGCCGCTCTTGAAGGGCACGTCCATGTGCAAACCGGGGCGGCCAGAAAAGTCCACCACCACGCGCGAGAGCGCTTCGTCCAGCGGCACGTAAGCATGGCCGTAACGGCGAATGCCTTTTTTGTCGCCCACGGCCTTGGCAAAGGCTTGGCCCAAGGTGATGCCCACGTCTTCCACCGTGTGGTGGCCGTCGATGTGCAAATCACCATCGGCGTGGATGTGCAAGTCGATCAGGCCGTGGCGCGCGATTTGGTCGAGCATGTGGTCAAAAAAACCAATGCCGGTGTGCAAGTCGGCCGCTCCGTTGCCATCCAAGTTCACGCGGATGCGGATCTTGGTTTCAGCGGTGTTGCGGGTGACATCGGCCACTCGGTCGGCGCAAGCCGGGCTGTCGGGGGTCTGGGTGGTCATAAGCAGTGTTGCAAAGCGCTGAGAAGCTGTTGGTTTTCGCTGGGGGTTCCCACCGTCAAACGCAAGCAATTGCGCAGCAATGGGTGCATTTTAGAAACATTCTTGACCAGTATGCCAGCGGCCTTCAATTGCTCAAAAACCCGGGTGGCCGCTCCGTCGTCGTGTTCGTCGCGCGCAGGCCAGCGCACCAAGACCATATTGGCCTCGCTTTTGAAGGCGCGCACGCCTTTGAGCTGCACCAACCCGGCCAAAAGGATGCCGCGCTGCGCCCGGATCTC
>JBFZCK010000126.1:0-5090 GCA_041307965.1 Burkholderiales bacterium
GCTACTTCGGCGGCATGAGCGCGGTGCAGATGCCCGTGCCCATGATGAACGTGGTCAATGGTGGTGCACACGCCAACAACAACCTCGACTTGCAAGAGTTGATGATCATCCCCGTGGGCGCACCGTCGTTCCGCGAAGCCCTGCGCTGGGGCGCCGAGGTGTTCCACGCCTTGAAGAAAATCATGCACGACAAGGGCATGAGCATCGCCGTGGGCGACGAAGGCGGCTTTGCCCCCAACGTGCCCAGCCACGAAGCCGCACTGCAAATGATTCTGGAAGCCATCAGCAACGCGGGCTACACCCCCGGCGAACAAATCGCCTTGGGTCTGGACTGCGCCGCCAGCGAGTTCTACAAAGACGGCAAATACCACCTCGAAGGCGAAGGCATGGTCTTGAGCGCCGAGCAGTGGACCGACATGATGGCCGCCTGGGTCGACAAGTACCCCATCATCAGCATCGAAGACGGCATGGCCGAAGGCGACTGGGACGGCTGGAAACTGCTGACCGACCGTTTGGGCAAAAACGTGCAGATCGTGGGTGACGACCTGTTCGTGACCAACACCAAGATCCTCAAAGAAGGCATCGACAAAGGCATCGCCAACTCGATCCTGATCAAGATCAACCAGATCGGCACATTGACCGAAACCTTCGCCGCCATCGAGATGGCCAAGCGCGCTGGCTACACCGCCGTCATCAGCCACCGCTCGGGTGAGACCGAAGACAGCACCATCGCCGACATCGCCGTGGGCACCAACGCCGGTCAAATCAAAACCGGTTCGCTCTCGCGTTCGGACCGCATGGCCAAGTACAACCAGTTGCTGCGCATCGAAGAAGACCTCGGTGATGTGGCCGTGTACCCCGGCCGCGCGGCCTTTTACAACCTGCGCTGATCGCCATGACCATCCGCCCCATCCCATTGCTCTTGGTCGCGTTGCTGCTGGTGCTGCAAGCCCAGCTCTGGTTTGGGCGCGGCAGTGTGTGGGAAGTGGCGCAAATGCGCAAAACCTTGGCCACCCAGCAAGAACTCAACCGCTTGGCCCAAGCCACCAACGAGCAACTCGCCAACGAGGTGAGTGACTTGCAAGAGGGCTTGGGCATGGTCGAAGAGCTGGCTCGCCACGAACTGGGCATGGTCAAACCCAACGAGGTCTTTGTTCAGTACGCGCAAAACCCGCGCTGACATGGCCCTCACCGTCACCCTGCTCGGTGGCGAATCCAGCGGCAAAAGCACGCTGGCGCAATCCCTCATCATCACCTTGGAACGCCTTCACGGCTTGCGCTGTGTGGGCGTGGACGAGGCATTGCGCCGTTGGTGCATGGACCACGGCCGCACGCCCAAGGCCCACGAACAAGCCGCCATCGCGGACCAACAAAGCCAGCGCATCGCCGAAGCGGCCGAGCGCCCCGGCGTGGACGTGGTCGTGGCCGACACCACCGCGCTCATGACGGCGGCCTACAGCGAGCAGTATTTTCAAGACCCTGGACTGTGGGCCGTGGCCTTGCGTGTGCAAGCCGGCTACACCCACACCTGGCTCATGGGCCTAGACACGCCTTGGCAGGTCGATGGCGCTTGGCGCGATGGTCCGGGGGCGCGCGCCGCCACCGACGGCTTGCTGCGCCAACGATTGACCGATTCGGGCCTGCCCTTCGCCACCCTGTGGGGCAGCCTCGATGAACGCCTGCAGCAGGCCTTACACGCCCTCAAGCGGCCCTTGGGCTTGGACCTGGCCGATGGGCCCGAGCGCAACGGCCAGCGCACCTGGCGTTGCGAACACTGCGCCGACCCGGCGTCCGAGCACCGCTTGTTTGGTTTTTGCCCCCGCGCCTGATCACTGCGGGGTATCGCTGCCCGGCATTTGGCGCTGAACGTCCAGAAAAATGTGGGCGGCGTCCACCGGATCGAAGCGGTGCGGCTGGCCGCAAAACTCACAGGTCACATCGACCTGACCTTGCTCGGCCAAAATCGACTCGACCTCATCGGAACCCAAGCTGCGCAGCATGGCGCTGACGCGCTCGCGCGAACACGAGCAGCGAAACCGCGGGCCCTCTTCGCCCGTCAAGGGATCAAAGCGCACCACGCCTTCTTCCCAAAACAAGCGGCGCAGAATCGTCTCGGCGTCCAACGTCAAGAGCTCTTCGCGCTTCAAGCTCGACGCCAAAATCGAGATGCGGTTGTAGTCCTCGCTTTGGCCGATGTGGTCTTCGTCCCCGCGCTGCACGCCACCGCCCAAATTGGCTTGGCCTTGCATGGGCAGGCGTTGAATCAACAGGCCCGCGGCCACTTGGTCGTTGGCGGCCAACACCAAACGGGTGTCGAGCTGTTCACTTTGAAGCATGTAGTGCTCGATCACCTCGCTCAGGCGCTCCAAGTTCTCACCATGGTCACCCACCAGAGGCACAACCCCTTGGTAAGGCTGCTGACCGGGTAAGCGGTCTTGCGGGTCCAAGGTGATGGCGCAGCGGCCCAAGCGGTTGACGTTGACCATGTGCGACAAGCGGGCGTCATCGGCCACCTCACCGATGACGGTGGCGGTGGCTCGCAAGCTCAAGTCGGAGCGCACCTCGGCCACGGCCAGTTTGAGTGGGCCGTCGCCCATGATTTGCATCACCAAGGCACCGTTGAACTTGATGTTGGCTTGCATGAGTGTGGCCGCGGCGGTCATCTCGCCGAGCAACTCTTGCACCGCGGCCGGGTACGCCCCTGCCAAGGCGCGCCGCTGCAGGATGGTTTGCCACGCATCGGTCAAGCGAACGAGCATGCCGCGCACGGGCTTGCCCTCGAAAATAAAGGTGTGTAGTTCAGACAATCGCGACTTTCGAAAATTCAAGACAAGGGTTTGAGGCCGCGGCGGTGACGCTGGGCGTTGGCCACGTAATGGGCTGCGCTTTGGCGCAAACCCTCGATTTGTTCGGGCGTGAGCTCGCGCACGACCTTGGCCGGTGTGCCCATGATCATGACGCCATCGGGGAACACCTTGCCCTCGGTGACCAGCGAGCCGGCGCCGACCAAGCAGTGGCGGCCGATGCGCGCGTGGTTGAGCACGATGGCACCGATGCCGATCAGCGAGCCATCGCCCACGGTGCAGCCGTGCAAGACCGCTTGGTGGCCGACGGTCACGCCCTCCCCGATCGTCAAGGGAGCGCCGCGGTCGGCGTGCAGGACGCTGCCATCTTGCACGTTGCTGCCCGCGCCGATGGTGAGGGTGGCCGTGTCGCCACGCGCCACCGCGCCGTACCACAGGCTGCTGTGCTCGCCCATGACCACGTCGCCCATGACTTGGGCGTTGGGCGCCACCCACGCGCTGTCGGGCACTTGGGGGGTGAGGTCGTCGAGTTGGTAAATGGCCATGGGTCTCCTGGATCAATCGGGTGCGAGAACTAGAATTGTAGGGATGACGCTGCGCGACCGTGCCCTGACCCTGTTGTGCCTGAGTGACCCTCAGGCCAAATGCGCAGCGGTGCACCAGTTGCGCGCCGATGCCCCCGCCGGCGTATGGGGCGAAGATGCGATCCTCGAAGCCCCCGAACACCTCGCCCTGCCGGGTCGCCCCGAGCGCCCGCACTTGGTGCCCGCCCTGTCGGTGCCCCACCGAAGCCCCTTCACACCGGAGGGTTTGGCGGCCTTGGTGCACTCGATTGCCCACATCGAATTCAACGCCATCAACCTGGCGCTGGACGCCGTTTGGCGCTTCCCCCACATGCCCACCGCTTTTTACAGCGATTGGCTGCGCGTGGCCGATGAAGAAGCCCAGCACTTTGGCCTGCTGCTGGCCGAACTCCAAGCCATGGGGCATGGTTATGGCGACTTTGAGGCCCACGACGGGCTGTGGGGCATGTGCGTCAAAACCCAAGACGACATCACCGCACGCATGGCCTTGGTGCCCCGCACGCTGGAAGCACGGGGCTTGGACGCCACGCCGCTGATCCAAGCCAAGTTGCGCAAGGTTGGCACCCCAGCCGCCCTGCGAACGGTGGCGGTGTTGGACGTGATCCTGCGCGAAGAGATTGGCCACGTGGCCATCGGCAACCACTGGTACGGCTGGTTGTGCCAACAACAGGGACTGGACCCGGTGGCCCATTACCGCGTGTTGGCGCGCACCCACGCCGCACCGCGACTCAAACCGCCACTCAACGACGCCGCACGCTTGGCCGCGGGCTTCAGCCAGGTCGAACTGGACTACCTGCTCAGCGCCTGATCAACCCCGCGGGTGGTGCTCTGCGACGACCGTCTTGAGCCGCTCGCGCGCGACGTGCGTGTAAATCGTGGTGGTGGAAATGTCGACGTGCCCGAGCAGCAGCTGCACCGCGCGCAAATCCGCGCCGTGGTTGAGCAGGTGCGTGGCAAAGGCGTGGCGCAAGGTGTGTGGCGATATGGGCGTGGTGATGCCGGCCTGCCAAGCGTATTTTTTGACCAAATTCCAAAACATCACGCGGCTCATGGCTTGACCGGCGGTGGTGCCGCGCGAGCTCACGAACAGGTCTTCGCTGCTGCGCCCGGCCAAAATGGAAACACGGGCATGGCCCAGGTAGCGCTCCAACCACTGGCCGGCCACTTGCCCGTAGGGCACCAAGCGCTCTTTGTTGCCTTTTCCGGTGATGCGCAACACCTGTTCGTTCAAAGCGACGTGCCAGGTTTTGAGGTCCACCAACTCGCTCACGCGCAGGCCGCTGGCGTACATCAACTCCAGCATGGCGCGGTCGCGCAGCCCCAGGTCGGTGTCGGTGTCGGGCGTGGCCAGCAAGGTGTCCACTTGATGTTCGCTCAGCGACTTGGGCACGCGCATCGGCGTTTTGGCCGAGTTCAAGCGCAGCGTGGGGTCTTGCTCAATGGCGCGTTCACGCAAGGCCCAGCGGTAGTAGCGCTTGAAGACGGTCAGGCGGCGGTTGGCGGTGGTGGCCCGAGCCGATGCGTGCTCGGCGGCGAAGTAGCCGTTGAGGTCGGTCTCGGTGGCTTGCAACAGGGTCCGGCCTTGGGTTTGCAACCAACCGGCCAAACGCTCGAGGTCGCGGCGGTAAGCTTCCAAGCTGTTCTTGGACAAGCCGTCTTCCAGCCACAAGGCATCGACAAACGCATCGGCTGCGCCCCGCAA
>JBFZCK010000127.1:0-8395 GCA_041307965.1 Burkholderiales bacterium
CTTCCAAACTCGTCTCCTTGGGCGACGAAGTCGAAGTCATGGTCTTGGAAATCGACGAAGACAAGCGCCGCATCAGCTTGGGCATGAAGCAGTGCCGTGCCAACCCTTGGCACGAATTTGCCGAAGCCACCAAGCGTGGTGACAAGGTCAAAGGTCCCATCAAATCGATCACCGACTTCGGCGTGTTCGTGGGCTTGGCCGCTGGCATCGACGGTTTGGTTCACCTGTCTGACCTGTCTTGGAACGAAACCGGTGAAGCCGCCGTTCGCAACTACAAGAAGGGCCAAGAAGTTGAAGCCGTGGTGTTGGCCATTGACGTCGAGCGCGAGCGCATCTCCTTGGGCATCAAACAGCTCGACGGCGACCCATTCACCACCTTCGTGTCGATCAACGACAAAGGTGCTGTGGTCACCGGCAAGGTCAAGACCGTGGACGCCAAGGGCGCCGAGATCGACCTGGGCGAAGACGTCTTGGGTTACCTGCGCGCCTCGGAAATCTCCCGCGACCGCGTGGAAGATGCCCGCAACGTGCTCAAAGAAGGCGACGAAGTCTCGGCCGTGGTGGTGAACGTGGATCGCAAGACCCGCAACATCCAACTGTCGATCAAAGCCAAGGACTCTGCTGACCAGCAAGAAGCCATGGCCAGCCTGAACCAAAACACCGGCAACGCCGGCACCACCAGCCTGGGCGCTTTGTTGCGCGCCAAACTGGACAACAACTGAGTGGATCGAAGCACCCCGGATCGATTGCCATGACCCGAAGCGACCTGGTTGAAGCGCTGTCCAAACAATTTGGACAGCTCGCCCACCGCGACGCCGAGTTTGCTGTTAAAGCCATTCTCGACGCCATGGGCGACGCCCTGGTCAAAGGTCATCGCATTGAAATTCGGGGCTTCGGCAGCTTCGCTGTGAACCGCCGTTCGCCGCGTGTGGGGCGCAACCCCCGCACCGGCGAACGCGTCATGATTCCCGAAAAACGCGTTCCGCACTTCAAACCCGGCAAAGCCTTGCGCGAGCAAGTCGATGCACGAACGGCCGAGATGCTCGCCCGTGAAGGTGCGACCGCTACAATCGATCCTCCACAAAGGGGGTGACATGAAATACCTGATGTGGCTGCTCAAAGCAGCCATTTTTTTTACCCTGTTCGCATTCGCCTTGAACAACCAAAGTGACGTCACTTTGCACCTGTTCTTTGGTATGCAATGGCAAGCACCCTTGGTGCTGGTCCTGTTGTTGGCCGCTGTGCTGGGTCTGGTCTTGGGTGTGTTGCTGATGCTGCCTCTGTGGTGGTCGGCCCGCCGCCAGCGCAACGCCGCGCAACGCCAAATCCCCGCGACCCCTCACACCCCCGAACACGTGCCCCATGGACTTTGATTTCACTTGGCTGCTGTGGGCCCTGCCCCTGACGTTTGGCTTGGGTTGGCTGGCCTCGCGTTGGGACATGCGCCAAATGCGCGTGCAAAGCCGCGAAGCCCCCAAGGCCTATTTCCGCGGACTCAACCACCTGCTCAACGAGCAACAAGACCAAGCCATCGACGCCTTCATTGAAGCCGTCCAAGGCGACCCTGAGACCGCCGAACTGCACTTTGCTCTGGGCAACTTGTTTCGCCGACGCGGAGACTACGACCGCGCCGTGCGGGTGCATGAGCACCTGCTGGCGCGCGCCGATCTCAGCCGCAAAGACCGAGACCGGGCTCAACACGCCTTGGCGCAAGACTTTTTGAAAGCCGGTTTGCTCGACCGCGCCGAAGCGGCCCTGCACAAGCTGCAAGGCACGGCGCACGAGAACGAATCCTTGCTCTCCTTGCTCGCAATCTATGAGCGCTCACGCGACTGGGTACAAGCCCAAGGGATTGCCCAACGCTTGGAAGACACCCGCCAAGGCAGCTTTGTGGGCCGCTTGGCACATTACCAATGCGAGCTTGCCGACCTGGACCTGCGACAAGGTCAAGTGGCCAGCGCCCAAAGCCGGCTCAAAGCTGCAACCGCTCAAGCACCCACGCTGGCGCGGGGCTGGATCGCCTTGGCGGCTTTGCAAGTGCAACAAAACGACCCGTCCGCGGCCTTCGAGAGCCTGTGCCGCTTGGCCGAACTCGCCCCACAGGCCCTGCCCTTGGCGGCGCAGTCCTTGGCGGACCTGGGGCGGCAAACCGCACAAGCCGAGCGCGCGCAAGCGCTGTTGCTCAAGAACAGCGCGATCGGCCCCACCTTGGACGTGACCACCGCCTTGGCCAGCCTGGCCGAGGGGCCGGTGCCGGCCCGCCAGCGCGTGCTCGACCACCTGCAGCAAGAGCCGTCCTTGGTGATGGCCGCAAGATGGTTGGCCGATGAAACGCTGAGCCAAGCCACCGCTCAAGCGCCGGTGCAAAAAGCCTTGGAATTGGCCACGGGACCGCTCAAACGCTACCGCTGCGCGGCGTGTGGCTTTGAGGCCCGCCAACATTTCTGGCAATGCCCTGGCTGCCAGAGCTGGGACAGTTACCCCGCTCGACGCGTCGAAGAACTTTGACCCCGCGGGCCTGTGTTGGCCCGCCCCTGAAAGCCCCCGTTGTTCAAGAACCTGACCCTCTACCGCATCGCCCCCGACTGGTCGGCCAGCTTTGACGTTGTGCAATCGGCCTTGGCCGAGCGACGTTTTGCGCCGTGTGGCGCAACCCAAGAAAAATCCAGTGGTTGGGTCGAACCTCGCGGCGAAGCCCACGGCCCGCTCGCCGAAAGCGTGGCCCAACACATCATCCTCAAATTCCAAGCCGAGAGCAAAGCCGTGCCTGGCGCTGTGGTGCGCAAACACGCCCAAGCCGCGGCCGACGCCATCGAAGCCCAAAGCGGGCGCAAACCCGGCAAAAAAGAAATGCGCAACCTGCGCGACGACGCCAAGCTCGCGCTCTTGCCCATGGCTTTTGCCCGCCAATCGAGCACCTGGGTGTGGATCGATGTGGAGCGGCGCCTGCTGATCACCGATGCTGGTAGCCAAGCGCGCACCGACGACCTCATCACCGCCTTGGTCGAGGCCTTGCCGGGCCTCAACCCCATGCTGGTGCAAACCACCCTCACGCCAGCACACGCCATGGCGCAGTGGCTGTTGGCCGAGTCGACCGACGACTGGCCCAGCGGCTTGTCGGTGGAGCGCGAATGCGAGTTGCAGTCCAGCGACGAGGAAAAATCGGTGGTGCGTTACACGCGCCACCACCTCATCAACGACGAGGTGCGCCAACACCTGCAGCGCGGCCTGCAGCCCAAGCGTTTGGCCATGAGCTGGGAAGGGCGAGTGGCGTTTGTGCTCACCGAGTCGATGCAACTGAAAAAAATCGGCTTTCTGGATGGTGTGCTCGCCGAATCGGGCCAAGACGAGGGTGGTTTTGATGCCGATGTGGCCATCAGCACCGGTGAATTGCGCCAACTCATCCCCGACCTGATCGAGGCCTTGGGTGGCGAACTGGTGCCTGGGGCAGCACCCGTTAATATCGCCGCATGAACACATGGATCGCCATCTCGCTGGGCGCCAGCCTTGGGGCACTGGGGCGCTGGCGCTTGGGCCTGTGGCTCAACCACAGCGGTGCGTGGTTGCCTTGGGGCACCTTGGCGGCCAACTGGATCGGGGCCTACGCCATCGGTTGGGCCGTGGTGTGGTTCCAGCAGCACCCCGATCTCGACCCCGCTTGGCGCCTGGCCTTGATCACCGGCGTCTTGGGCGCACTCACCACGTTCTCGACCTTCTCGCTGGAAACGGTTCAGCTCTTGCAAGAAGACCGATGGGCGCAAGCCGCCTCGAGCGTGGCCCTGCACCTCATGGGCTCTTTGGCCCTGACCTGGCTGGGCATGCGCCAAGCCAGCGCTTGGCTGGCCTGATCGCCCACGCCCACGCTCACTTCGGCGTGATGCGCCGAGCGATGTCAGCGACCAACTGACGCGCCAAATCGGCTTTGCTCGCCCGGGGCAACTCGGTGTGGCCGTGCTCATCCACCAACACCAAGGCGTTGTCGTCGCGCCCAAAGGTCTCCGGGCCCAAATTGCCCACCACCAAAGGCACGCCTTTTCGCACACGTTTGGCTTGTGCGTGGGCCAACACGTCTTGGCTCTCGGCGGCAAACCCCACACAGAACAAGTCCCCGCGGCGCGCTCGCTCGCTGGCCGCCACGCCCGCCAAGATGTCGGGGTTTTCCACCCACTGCAGCGCGGGCACTTGGCCCGAGCCGTCTTTTTTGATTTTGTGCTCGGCCACGCTGGCTGGGCGCCAATCGGCCACCGCCGCCGCGGCCACGAACACATCGGCCTGGTCGGTCAAGGCTTGCACCGCCGCTTGCATGTCCAACGCACTGCTCACGTCGACGCGGCGCACGCCACGCGGCGTGGGCAAGGCCACCGGGCCGGCCACCAAATCCACCTGCGCCCCCGCGCGCTGGGCGGCCTGCGCGATGGCAAAACCCATCTTGCCGCTGGAGCGGTTGGTCAAACCGCGCACCGGGTCCAGCGCCTCCCACGTGGGGCCCGCGCTGATGAGCACGCGACGCCCCGCCAAGGGTTTGGGTGAAAAGAACGACACGATCTCGTCCAACAACTCCTCGGGCTCGAGCATGCGCCCATCCCCGGTTTCGCCGCAGGCCTGCTCGCCCTGACCGACGCCCAGCACGTGGGTGCCGTCCGTGCGCAACTGCGCCACGTTGCGCTGCGTGGCCGGGTGGGCCCACATTTCGCGGTTCATGGCCGGGGCCACGATCAAGGGCACCCGATCGAGGGGACGGGCCAAACACATCAAGCTGAGCAAATCGTCGGCACGCCCGTGCAGCAGCTTGGCCATGAAATCGGCGCTGGCCGGGGCAATGACGATGGCATCGGCCTCCCGGCTGAGGTTGATGTGGGGCATTTGGTTGTCCACGCCCGCGCTGGGCCGGTTGTCCCACTGCGAGGTGAACACCGAGCGGCCCGACAAGGCCTGCAGGGTCACCGGGGTGATGAACTGTTCGGCCGCCTGGCTCATGACCACCTGCACGGTGGCGCCGGCTTTGACCAAGGCCCGACACAGCTCGGCCGCTTTGTAGCAGGCGATGCCGCCCGAGAGACCCAACACCAGATGTTTACCAGCCAAATCGTTCATGCCCGTCAATGTAGCAGCAAGCACGCCAGCCCTCGAAGCGAGGACCTTATAATTGCCATTTCCACCTCCTGCGAGCTTTGGGCTCGCCCGAGACATGACCAAATACGTGTTCGTTACCGGCGGTGTGGTGTCCTCTCTAGGCAAGGGCATTGCGTCTGCATCCTTGGCCGCGCTCCTTGAGTCGCGTGGCCTTCAAGTCACCCTCATCAAGCTCGATCCCTACATCAACGTAGACCCGGGCACCATGTCGCCCTTCCAGCACGGCGAGGTCTTTGTGACCGACGACGGTGCTGAAACCGACCTGGACTTGGGCCACTACGAGCGTTTCATCGAAACGCGGATGAAAAAAACCAACAACTTCACCACCGGCAAGATTTACCAGTCGGTGTTGGAGAAAGAACGCCGCGGCGACTATTTGGGCAAAACCGTCCAGGTCATCCCGCACGTCACCAACGAAATCCAAACCTTCATCCAACGCGGCGCCGATGGCGTGGACGTGGCGATCGTGGAAATCGGCGGCACCGTGGGCGACATCGAGTCGCTGCCCTTCTTGGAAGCCGTGCGACAACTCAGCTTGCGCTTGGGGCCCAACAACACCGCCTTTGTGCACCTGACCTACGTGCCCTGGATCGGCGCGGCCGGCGAGCTCAAAACCAAACCCACCCAACACACGGTGCAAAAGCTGCGCGAAATCGGCATCCAGCCCGACGCGCTGCTTTGCCGCGCCGACCGTTACATCCCCGACGATGAGCGCGAAAAGATCTCGCTGTTTACCAACGTGCAAAGCTGGGGCGTGATCTCCATGCCCGACGTGGACACGATCTACAAAGTCCCTCGCGTCTTGCACGAACAAGGCTTGGACGGCCTGATCTGCGACAAGCTGCGCCTGAACACACCGCCCGCAAGCCTCAAGCGCTGGGATGAGTTGGTGCACGAGACCGAAAACCCCAAGGGCGAGGTGACGATTGCCATGGTCGGCAAATACGTCGAGCTCTCCGACAGCTACAAATCGGTCAACGAAGCCTTGCGCCACGCGGGCATGCGCAACCACGTGCGCGTGAAGATCGAACACATCGACTCCGAAACCATCACCCCCGAGACCGTGGCCAAACTCGCCGCCTTCGATGGCGTGCTGGTGCCCGGTGGTTTTGGCAAACGCGGCGTGGAAGGCAAGATCGCCACCGCCCAATACGCCCGCGAAAACCAAGTGCCTTACCTTGGCATTTGTTTGGGCATGCAAGTGGCCACCATCGAATACG
This sequence comes from Burkholderiales bacterium, assembly GCA_041307965.1. Lineage (GTDB taxonomy): Bacteria > Pseudomonadota > Gammaproteobacteria > Burkholderiales > Burkholderiaceae_C > Hydrogenophaga. The sequence continues at coordinate 6,354 of JBFZCK010000127.1, forward strand.
CGCGCCACGTGGCGGGTCTCAAAGACGCCAACAGCACCGAGTTCGAAGCCGACACGCCCCACCCGGTGATCGCCTTGATCAACGAGTGGAAAGACGCCGATGGCTCCATCCAAGTGCGCGACGCCAACTCGGATTTGGGCGGAACCATGCGCTTGGGCGCACAAAGCTCGGACGTGGCCAAAGGCACGCTGGCACACCAAATCTACGGCGACGTCGTCACCGAGCGCCACCGCCACCGCTACGAAGCCAACGTGAACTACCTCGATCGCTTGCGCGAAGCGGGTTTGGTGATTTCGGCGTTGACGCAACGCGAACAACTCACCGAGATCGTGGAATTGCCGCAAAAGGTGCATCCTTGGTATGTGGGCGTGCAATTCCACCCCGAATTCAAGTCCACCCCTTGGAACGGACACCCGCTTTTTAATGCCTTCATCAAGGCCGCGCTCGGTCACCAAGGCCGCCGTGGTTTGAAATCGGTGGCATAAACAACAGGAGAGCAACATGAAACTGTGTCACTTTGACGTCGGCTTGAACCAACGCTTTTTCTTGATCGCAGGCACCTGCTCGATCGAGGGTTTGGAAATGTCCATCGAAGTTGCCGGGCGCCTCAAAGAAGCGTGTTCTGCCCTGGGCATCCCCTTGATTTACAAAGGCTCGTTCGACAAAGCCAACCGTTCCTCGGGCAACACCCAGCGCGGCATGGGTTTGGACGCTGGCCTGAAGGTGCTCGACGAGGTTCGCCGCCAAATCGGTGTGCCCATCCTCACCGATGTGCACGACGAGTCGCAGGTCAAGGCCGTGGCCAGTGTGGTCGATGTGTTGCAAACCCCCGCCTTTTTGTGTCGCCAAACCGATTTCATCCGCGCCGTGGCCCAGTCGGGCAAGCCGGTGAACATCAAAAAAGGCCAGTTCTTGGCGCCTTGGGACATGAAGAACGTGATCGACAAGGCCCGCTCCGCGGCACGCGAAGTCGGCTTGCCCGAAGACAACTTCTTGGCCTGCGAGCGCGGCGTGAGCTTTGGCTACAACAACCTCGTGGCCGACATGACCAGCTTGGCCGAGATGCGCAAAACCGGCGCACCGGTGGTGTTTGACGTGACCCACTCGGTGCAAAAGCCCGGTGGTCAAGGCACCAGCAGCGGCGGTGCCCGCGACATGGTGCCCGTGCTCGCCCGCGCCGGTGTCGCCGCCGGCGTCTCGGGCCTCTTCATGGAAACCCACCCCAAGCCCGCCGAGGCGTGGTCCGATGGCCCCAACGCGGTGCCACTGGGCAAAATGAAAGCTTTGCTGGAAACCTTGGTCGAGCTCGACACCGTCACCAAACGACACCCCTTCTTAGAGGACGATTTTTCATGAGCGGCTACATCATTGCCCACGTGCAAGTCACGAACCCCACCCAATACGAAGAGTACAAAAAATGGTCCACCGCGGCCATGAAAACCGCCGGTGCCGAGGTGTGTGTGCGCGGTGGCCAAGTCAAGGTGCTCGAGGGCGATTGGGCCCCCGAGCGTTTGGTCATCATGAAATTCCCCAGCTTTGAAGCCGCTCAGGCCTTCTACGAACTCCCCGAATACCGCCAAGCCCGCGAGGCCCGCGCCGGTGCGGCCATCATGCGCATGGTGGCGGTCGAAGGCCTGTGATCCGTTTTTATTTTTCCACTGAGAGAACCTGAACATGAGTGCAATCGTTGATATCGTTGGTCGTGAAGTCTTGGACAGCCGTGGCAACCCCACGGTGGAATGCGACGTGTTGTTGGAGTCCGGCGTCATGGGCCGTGCGGCCGTGCCCTCGGGCGCCTCGACGGGTTCGCGCGAAGCCATCGAGCTGCGCGACGGCGACAAAAGCCGCTACCTCGGCAAGGGCGTGCTCAAAGCGGTGGAGAACATCAACACCGAAATCAGCGAAGCCGTCCTCGGTTTGGACGCGTCCGAACAAGCTTTCCTCGACAAGACCTTGATCGATTTGGACGGCACCGACAACAAAGGCCGCTTGGGTGCCAACGCCATGCTCGCCGTCTCCATGGCCGTGGCCCGCGCCGCAGC
>JBFZCK010000128.1:0-3393 GCA_041307965.1 Burkholderiales bacterium
AGGATTTCCAGCATGCGCGCACCGGCGTAGCTGCCGTCGTCAAAACCGAACCAACGCTCTTTGAAAAAGATGTGGCCGCTCATCTCGCCGCCCAGCGGGGCTTGGGCGCCGCTGGCTTCGATCTCGCGCATTTTGGCTTTGATGAGCGAGTGGCCGGTTTTGTAAATCAGGGGCACACCACCGGCGGCTTCGATGGCCGGGGCCAAACGCTGGGAGCACTTGACGTCAAAAACGATGTGGCCGCCGGGCACGCGCTTGAGCACGTCTTGGGCGAACAAGGCCATTTGGCGGTCGGGGTAGATGTTTTGCCCTTCGCGGGTGACGATGCCCAAACGGTCGCCGTCGCCGTCAAAGGCCAAGCCCAATTCCGCGCCGCTGCTGGCCAGCGCGGCGATGAGGTCGCGCAGGTTTTCGGGTTTGGAGGGGTCGGGGTGGTGGTTGGGGAATTCGCCGTCCACCTCGCTGAAGAGTTCGATGACCTCACAGCCCAAGGCACGGAACAGCGCGGGGGCGGTGGCACCGGCCACGCCGTTGCCGCTGTCGACCACGATCTTCATGGGGCGGCTCAACTTCACGTCGCCCACGATGCGGTCGCGGTAGGTGGGCCAGATGTCCACCGAGCGGACCGATCCACCGGCCACCAGCGTCCAGCGGTTGATGGCCATGGCTTGGTGCAGGCCTTGGATTTCCTCGCCGTGGATGGCGCGGGTGTCGAGCACCATCTTGAAGCCGTTGTAGTCCTTGGGGTTGTGGCTGCCCGTGACCATGATGCCGCTGCGGCACAGCGTGCTGGCCGCGAAATACAGCATGGGCGTGGTGACCATGCCGACGTCGATCACCTCGATGCCCGCATCGACCAAACCAGCCATCAGGGCGGCGGCGAGTTCGGGGCCACTCAAGCGGCCGTCGCGACCCACGGCCACCACGGTTTGGCCTTGGCTGCGAGCGTGGGTGCCGAAGGCGCGACCCAAGGCGCGAGCCACGTCGGGGTTCAGGGTGCTGGGCACGATGCCACGGATGTCGTAGGCCTTGAAGATGGATGGGGTGAGCTGCATGGGGTACGTTCGGTGTTCAAATACCCTATTGTAAGAAGCCCCGCACCATGCCCCAGCACCTTGTTGTTCACCGCCACATTCCCACCCCTTGGGGCGAGATGTTGATCGCGGGCGGCCCGGCGGGTTTGCGCGGCGTGTGGTTCACCGGCCAACGCCACCACCCTGCCCCGGCCAGCGTGGCGGCTTGGCCGCTGGGTGACCACCCGGTGCTGCAAGCCGCGCAGGCGGCCCTGAAAGCGCATGCGGCGGGTAAGACCTTTGCGCCCTTGGCCCTGGATTGGGACCAGGGCACGGACTTCCAGCGCGCGGTTTGGCGTGCCTTGTTGGCCATTCCCTCGGGCCAGACACGCAGCTACAGCGAACTGGCCCAGGCGGTGGGCAAGCCTGCGGCGGTGCGGGCGGTGGGCGCGGCGGTCGGGCGCAACCCATGGTCGGTGTTGGTGCCGTGCCACCGGGTCTTGGGCGCCAAGGGTGCCCTGACCGGTTACGCCGGTGGTTTGCCACGCAAAGTGGCTTTGTTGGATTTGGAACAGAAACGCTGATATGCCCCGTTTGCTCGTCTTGGAATTTGTGGTGTTGGCGGCCTTGTGGGGCTCGTCGTTTTTGTTCATGCGCATCGGCGCGGCCGAATTGGGCACTTGGCCCACAGCGGGCTTGCGGGTGGCGCTCGCCGCGCTGTTCCTGTTGCCCACCTTCGCTGTGGCCGGTGTGTGGTCCGACTTTCGCCGTCACGCCAAACCCATCTTGTTTGTGGGCCTGCTGAATTCGGGTATCCCGTTTGGCATGTTCGCGTTTGCCGTGATGCACATCAGCACGGGCCTGACGGCGATCTTGAACGCCACCGTGCCGCTGTGGGGCGCGGTGATCGCTTGGGCTTGGCTGCGCGACAAACCCAGCGGCAGCCGCTGGCTGGGCTTGGCGATTGGTTTTGTGGGGGTGTGTTTGTTGGTGCTGGGCAAATCCAGCAGCAACGCCAGTGGTCAGTTGCTGGGCAGCTTGAACCCGATGAGCCTGCTGGCCATGGGCGCGTGTTTGCTGGCGACGCTGTGCTACGGCATTGCCGCGAGCTTCACGCGGCGGCACCTCGACGGCGTCAAGCCGCTGGCCATCACCACCGGCAGCCAAATCGGCGCCGCCTTGGGCCTGGCCGTGCCCATGCTGTGGTTCTGGCCCAGCACACCGATCAGTGGAGAGGCTTGGGCCGCCATCGCCGCCGTGGCCTTGCTCGGCACGGCCTTGGCCTACATGATCTTCTTCCACGTGATCGACCAAGTGGGCCCGAGCAAGGCCTTGACGGTGACGTTTTTGATCCCCGTCTTTGCCTTGGTGTACGGCGCGGTGTTCTTGGGCGAGGTGATCACGCCCTGGATGGTGGGCTGCGGCGCGGTCATCTTGACCGGCACCGCTTTGTCCACCGGCTTGGTCAGTTGGCCTCGTCGTCGGGCGTAGGCGCACCCGACTGGGCTTCGGCCTCGCCCACCACCACGCGTCGGGCCAGGTCTCGGGCCATGCGCTTTTCTTGAAAGCTCAGGGCGCGACCGAGTGAGTTTTTGCCACGCAGCAACAGCTCACGGTCGGCCTCGTGCGGCAGGCCACGCATGAGCGGCACCTCGTCGCGCAAAGCGTCTTTGGCGTCGCTGCTTTGGTCTTCCCACCACTCGTTGACGATGGCTTGCAGGGTTTCGTGTTGGGCCGAGCTGTCCACAGCGTGACCACCTTGGCCACCAAAGGCTTGCGCCAATTCTTCGGCGGGCACGATCAGGCGGCGATCGGCTTCGCGCAGCAAGCGGGCCCAGGTCGGGTCTTCTTGCATGAGGCGAGACACCGAGGCGGCACGCTCATCGGCCAACAAACACACGCTGCAACCAGCCAGTTTGGCTTGGTCGATGGGGGCGATCAGGCGGTCGTCGTCGCTGGCGATCACCAAGGTTTGCACAGCGCCGTGGTGCACGATGGTTTGCAAGTCGCTGGCCATGGCGCGGACCAAGGACACGCCGCCATCGGCCGCTTCGGGGCGCACCCAGCGCAGGGTTTGGTCGTCGAACACAGCGTGGTCGTCTTCGTCGCTGTACCAATACACGCGCAGCAACTGGGCGTGCAGGCCGCTGCGCTGCAACAGGTGGGTCAACAAACCGGGCATGCGCTCGCGCACACCGGCGGTGCTGGCTTTGGGGTCGGCACTGGCCAACCAACGCAAATAACGCACGTCCAACAAGGCAATGGCTTGGCCGTCATCGGCGCGACTGAAGTTTTGACGCGAAGGCGCAGCGCGGCGCCACTGGGGACTGTGGGTGGTGTCGTTCATGGTGGACTCACATAAAAAGGTCGGTAAAGCGGC
>JBFZCK010000129.1:0-2936 GCA_041307965.1 Burkholderiales bacterium
GGCGACCGTGATGCCACGGTACTCTGCCATCACGAGCGTTTGAGCTTTTGCTGCGAGGCTGGTCACTTCGGTGATGACCGCTTCTTTCTCACTGCGATTCAGACTCAAGGTCTACTCCTTAAAAGCGTTGTTGGGACCATGCCCTTCAACGCGCCTCATTGCAGCGATCAACTGTTCAGGATTCGTATCCATCTGCAGCGGGATCGCCATCTGCGTTGGCTTGTCACAATTAAGTTGGCCCGCGCCCTTGCGGGTTTTGGCCAACACCAACGGTCTCGGATGGCCCCCCTAGACGCGACGTGCGCATCTGAGGGCCCACCACACCCAGGCCACCCGAAGGTGGCCCGAATTCTTTGCGATTACGCGCCGATGGATTGGGTGTCCACGCGAACACCCACGCCCATCGTCGACGACACGGCCACTTTGCGCAGGTAAACACCCTTGCTGGTCGCTGGCTTGGCTTTGTTCAAAGCGTCGATCAAAGCGGCCAAGTTGCCCTGGAGCTTGTCGGCGTCGAACGAGCGGCGGCCAATGGTGCCGTGCACGATACCGGCTTTGTCCACGCGGAACTGCACCTGACCGGCTTTGGCGTTCTTCACGGCCGTGGCCACGTCGGGCGTCACGGTGCCGACCTTGGGGTTGGGCATCAGGCCACGAGGACCCAAGATCTGACCCAAGGTACCCACGATGCGCATGGCGTCGGGGGAAGCGATCACGACGTCAAAAGGCATGTCACCGGCTTTGATCTGAGCAGCCAGATCGTCCATACCAACCACGTCAGCGCCAGCGGCCTTGGCTTCTTCAGCCTTGGCGCCTTGTGCGAACACGGCCACGCGAGCGGTTTTGCCGGTGCCGTGAGGCATGACGACGGCGCCACGCACCACTTGGTCGGACTTCTTGGCGTCGATGCCGAGCTGGATCGCCACGTCGATGGACTCATCGAACTTGGCGGTCGCGCACTCTTTAACGATGCCCAAGGCGTCGTTCAAGGCGTACAGCTTGTTGCTGTCGACTTTGCCCTGGAGGGCTTTTTGTTTTTTGGTCAACTGGGCCATGTCACACGCCCTCCACGATCACACCCATGGAACGGGCGGAACCGGCGATGGTGCGCACAGCGGCGTCCACGTCAGCAGCGCTCATATCGGGCATTTTGGTTTTGGCAATTTCTTCCAGCTGAGCGCGGGTGATCTTGCCGACTTTGTTCTTGTTGGGCACCGAAGAACCCTTGTCGAGCTTGATGGCCTTCTTGATCAAGGTGGTCGCTGGAGGCGTCTTGATGATGAAGGTGAAGCTCTTGTCCGCAAACGCGGTGATCACGACGGGCAATGGCAGGCCGGGCTCGACACCTTGGGTCTGGGCGTTGAACGCCTTACAGAATTCCATGATGTTCAAACCGCGCTGACCCAATGCGGGACCGATCGGTGGTGATGGGTTGGCCTTACCAGCTGGCACTTGCAGCTTGATGAAGCCGACGATTTTTTTCGCCATGTTTTGCTCCTTGCGGGTTCAAACGCTCCTTCGAGCTCCCCGGGGGTTAACGACTCGTTTCATGATCGCGGGGCACCGAGTCGGTCCATGCCCTGCGAGGCTTCTGACAGGTGGCCGGCTTAAGCCTTTTCCACCTGACTGAATTCCAACTCCACGGGCGTGGCACGACCAAAAATCGTGACCGACACGCGCAGCTTGTTTTTTTCGTAGTTGACTTCTTCGACGGTGCCGTTGAAGTCGGTGAAGGGGCCTTCTTTGACGCGCACGTATTCGCCGGTGACGAATTCGACTTTGTGGCGCGGCTTGTCGGAGCCCTCTTGCATTTGGTTGACGATTTTTTGCACGTCGGCTTCGGAGATCGGGGCGGGGCGGTTTTTCGCGCCGCCGACAAAACCGGTGACCTTGTTGGTGTGCTTGACCAAGTGCCAGGTGTCGTCATCCATGACCATCTCAACCAAGACGTAGCCTGGGAAGAACTTGCGCTCGGTGGTCCGGCGTTGGCCGTTCTTCATCTCAACGACTTCTTCGGTCGGCACCAAAATGCGACCGAATTTGTCTTGCATGCCTTCTCGGTTGATGCGCTCAACGATGTTGCGTTCGGCGGCTTTTTCCATGCCGGAATACGCGTGCACCACGTACCAACGCATGCCATTGGCAGCCGCCGCGTCCACCACAGGGGTTGTTTGCTCGGTCATGCTTATCTCCAGCCCAAAATCAAATCGAAGAAGACCCATTGCAGGGTTTTGTCGGTGAGCCACAAGAACAAGGCCATGATCACCACGAACGCAAACACATAGGCCGTCATCTGCGTGGCCTCCTTGCGTGCAGGCCACACCACTTTGCGCACCTCACGGGCACTGTCCTTGCCAAACGCCACCAATCGGCGACCTGCATCGGCCATCAAAAAGCTCACAGCCGCCAGCGCGATGCCCACCACCAATGCACCCCACTGCGCCAAAGACCCCTGGGACTTCAGCGAGAAAAAGGCCACAAAGGCGCCAACAAACAAGACCACCGACAACAGCAACTTGGCTTTGTCGGCACCTGCGTGGACGGTTTCAACATCGGTCGATGACATGGGCTTCCAAACAATCAATTCAAAACACAGGCCCAAGGCCGAATGGCCCTAGACACGCAAGCCCACCAGAGGTCTTTCGACTTCGGCGGGCTTGAAAACCACATCAACAGGCAGAGCGGAATCAGATTCCGGAACCATCCCATTGGGTGGCAGGGGCAGTAGGAATCGAACCTACAACCTTCGGTTTTGGAGACCGACGCTCTGCCAATTGAGCTATACCCCTACTGGCTTAAACACTGTCCTGAGGGTATCAGGCAAAAATCTTGGCCACAACGCCAGCGCCGACGGTACGACCACCTTCGCGGATGGCGAAGCGCAAGCCTTCTTCCATGGCGATGGGGTTGATCAGCTTGACCGTGATCGACACGTT
>JBFZCK010000130.1:0-4234 GCA_041307965.1 Burkholderiales bacterium
GCCGTGGCCTTGCGCGGGCAGGGCAAAGCAGGGCCGTTTGGCGCGTTTTGCGCAGGCGGCGACATCCGGTTCTTTCACCAAGCCGCACTCGCCGATGATCCCGACTTGGGCCACTTCTTCAACGAAGAGTACCGGCTCAACCACCTGATCCACACCTACCCCAAACCAGTGATCGCCTTCATGGACGGCATCGTCATGGGCGGTGGCATGGGCTTGGCGCAAGGGGCGAGCCTGCGCTTGGCCACCGAGCGCAGCCGTTTGGCCATGCCCGAGACGCTGATCGGTTTGTTCCCCGACGTGGGCGGCGGCTATTTCCTGAGCCGTTGCCCAGGCCATGTGGGCGAGTACTTGGGACTCACCGGCCAGTCGCTGGGGGCGGCCGACGCGCTGGCCGTGGGCTTGGCCGATGGTGTGGTGGAGTCGGCCCGATTGCCTGGTTTGTGGGAGAGTTTGGGGCAGACCCCGTTTGAGAACGGAGCGGCGGTGGTCCACTGGTGTCGTTCGCACGAACAACGCCACGGCGCGGCGAGCACCTTGCCCATGGCCGATATCCACGCGGTGTTTGGTGCGGCGACTTGGGACGACGCCATCGCGGCCTTGCAGGCCCTCAACAACGACTGGTCAGCCGCAACGCTGGCTGTCTTGCGTCAGCGCTCACCCCTGATGCTGCGGGTGGTGTGGGCACAGATCCGCCGCGCGCGCGGTATGGGCTTGGCCGATGAACTGCGCATGGAGCGCGACATGGTGGCGCACTGTTTTGACACGCGGCATTTGCAGCGACGCGGTGCGAGCAGCGAAACGGTAGAGGGCATTCGGGCCTTGGTGGTGGACAAAGACCACGCGCCACGCTGGCAGCCCACGCGCTGGGAGGATGTGAACGAGGCCATGGTGGCCCCGTTTTTGGTCAGTCCATGGGCCGCGCAGGACCACCCTTTGCGAGACTTGGGACAGGCCTGAGCGAGGCCGCTCAGCGAAGGTAGATTGAGTTGGGGTAGCTCGCGCTCAGCACGCGTTGCGCGTCGTTGCGCAAGTCGTTCATACCCAGAGCGTCGTAAGACGACACCAACAGGTGCAGCGCCTCTTCCAAGGCCGGCGTACCGGGGTAATCGGTCAGGGCGGTTTGAGCGCGGTTGATGGCCGCCACGTGAGCGCCGCGGCGGTGGTAGTAGCGCGCCACGTGCACCTCGTATTGCGAGAGCGAGTTGACGATGTGCGTCAACCGCGTACGGGCGTCGGGCGTGTACTTGGATTGGGGGAATTGGCTGATGAGTTGGCGAAAAGATTCGAACGAATCCTTGGCGGCTTTTTGGTCCCGCTCCGACAGGTCTTGCTGGGAGAAAGCACCCAAAAAGCCCAAGTTGTCGTTGAAGGTCACCAAACCTTTGAGGTACAGCGCGTAGTCCATGGCCGGGCTGGCGGGGTGCAGGCGCATGAAGCGGTCGATCGTGACTTGCGCTTGGGGCAACTCGCCCACTTTGTAATGTGTGTAGGCCTTGTCGAGCTGAGCCTGCTGTGCCAAGGGGGTGCCTGCAGCACGACCTTCGAGCTTCTCAAAATATTCAACGGCTTTGTCGGTGTTGCCTGCGTCGCGTTCGTCCAAGGCCTCGGCATAAATTTCTTCGGGCGTCCAACCCACCGTGGGATCAACGGGCGTGGTGCTGCAAGCGGTCAAGAACCCAGCGGTGAGGAGCAGCGTCAAACGCAGCGTCGATAATCGGAATAAACGCACAGTACGCACACCTTTAGAAACAGGACAACCGAGTTGGCTGAGCAAATTATATCGACGCCCCCCGCCGACGACGAAACCGAGGCGGCTTGGGACGGCGCCCCCGAGGCGATTGAAAACCGGCCGCTGCAAGTCCCCGTGTCCATGCACGGCTGGCGCATCGACCGTGCCTTGGCCGAACTGGTGCCCGAATTTTCGCGATCCTATCTGCAACAGTTGCTGGAAGAGGGCGCCGTGCAGTGGCGCGGCGCCACGGCGGGCAAGGCCTCGGCCAAGGTATCGGTGGGTGATGCGCTCACGGTGCAACTGCGCCCAACCCAGCAGACCCAGGCCTTCAAAGCCGAGCCCATGGCGCTCGAGGTGGTGTTTGAAGACGAGCACCTGATGGTCATCGTCAAGCCCGCGGGCTTGGTGGTGCACCCCGCGGCGGGGAATTGGAACGGCACCTTGCTCAACGGTTTGTTGGCCTGGCATGAGGGCGCTCGCCATTTGCCCAGGGCCGGCATTGTTCACCGTTTGGACAAAGACACCTCGGGCCTGATGATGGTGGCCAAGAGCCGTCCCGCCATGGACGCCTTGGTGCAGGCGATCGCGGCGCGTGAGGTGCATCGCGAATACGTGGCCTTGGCGCACGGCCTGTGGCGCTCACCCCTGACCCTCACGGTGGACCAAGCGATTGGCCGCGACAGCCGCAACCGTTTGCGCATGGCCGTGGTCTCGGGCGAGGGCAGTGGGGCCAAGCCGGCACAGACCACAGTCCTGCGTTTGGACGGGAGCCCTCAAGCGACCTTGGTGAAGTGCAAATTGCACACCGGTCGCACGCACCAAATCCGGGTTCACATGGCTTGGTTGGGCCACCCCTTGGTGGGCGACACGGTGTATGGTGGACGCCCGGTGTGGGGGCTGCAGCGTCAAGCTTTGCATGCGCGCGAACTGCGTTTCTTGCACCCGGTGGGTGGCCAGCCGCTGGCCTTTTTGGCCGAACCCCCCAGCGATTTCTTGGCCGCGGTGGCCGAGGCGGGGCTCCATTACAATGGGGACACCAGCGCGCCGCTCCCCTGAGCGCCGTTGACGGGCTTGGGCCATGTCCCTTGACCCCCGCAGGTCCCCGCTGTTGGCGGGTGAACCCACTTTCTTTCGGCCTTGGGCCGAACCTCATTCTTGCACGACGAACCACAGCGATGAACACCGCGGATGCCAAGCGTATCCTGGAGACGGCCTTGATTTGTGCCCCCCAAGCGCTCAGCGTGCGGGAGATGGGCACCTTGTTCGAAGACCAGCTCTCAGCCGATACCCTCAAAACCTTGTTGGCCGAGTTGCAACTCGACTGGACGTCGCGTGGCGTGGAGTTGGTGTGCATCGCCTCGGGTTGGCGTTTCCAAAGTCGCCCGGATATGCGTCCTTTTTTGGACCGATTGCACCCCGAAAAGCCCCCGCGCTACACCCGGGCCACCTTGGAAACCTTGGCCATCATTGCCTACCGCCAACCCGTGACACGCGGCGACATGGAAGACATCCGCGGCGTGACCATCAACTCGGTCTTGCTCAAACAGCTGGAAGACCGCGGTTGGGTGGAGGTCATTGGACACCGTGAGACCGTGGGTCGACCCGCTTTGTACGCCACGACGCGACAATTTTTGGACGATTTGGGCTTGTCCTCTTTGGACCAGCTGCCCGCTTTGGACGGCAACGATGTGCAAGAGTCGGCCTTGGAGCGTTTGGACTTTGAAGCCTTGTCCGCCCGTCTCGATGCCACCGATTTGTTTGCGCCTGAGGCCGCTGCGCCCAGCGAAGACGCCACCCCCCTTTCATCCGACAGCGAAGCGACCGACCCGGCGGCCACGGATTCCACCCCCCCAGGAGCTCCATGAACCCCACCGACAACGGCGCACAGACCCCACCGACCGACACCACACCCGAAGCCACCCCAATGGAGGGCATCGACCCCGCGGCCACGGAACGCTTTCTCGAAGTGGTCAGCGGCAGCTTCGACGCCGAGCAGGCCGAGGAGCCCTCAGCGGCGGTGGAGACCAAACGCGTGTTGGCTGCGCAGGCCGATTCGCCCAAGTTGCACAAGGTCTTGGCCCAAGCCGGCATGGGCTCGCGTTTGGAGATGGAGGCGCTGATCGTTCAGGGTCGCATCACCGTCAACGGCCAACCCGCCCACGTGGGGCAGCGCATCCAGTTTGGTGACATCCTGAAGGTCAATGGCAAGCCCGTGCGCGTGCGCATGACGCCACCGCCACCCCGTGTGTTGGCCTATCACAAGCCCGTGGGCGAAGTCGTCACCATGGACGATCCGCAAAACCGCCCCACGGTCTTTCGCCGTTTGCCGCGTTTGCAAAACGGCAAATGGCAGTCGGTGGGCCGACTGGACCTGAACACCGAAGGTTTGCTCTTGTTCACCAACTCGGGTGAATTGGCCAACCGCTTGATGCACCCGCGTTTTGGTTTGCAGCGCGAATACGCCGTGCGCGTGCTGGGCGCTTTGTCCAACGAAGAGAAAAA
>JBFZCK010000131.1:0-5870 GCA_041307965.1 Burkholderiales bacterium
CGCACCTGTTCGCGGCTCATACCGGCTTGCAGCACCTGCACCTGCTCTTGGGTCAACACATTGCCCTGCAAGATGTCGACTTTGTATGGCGTCAAGGCCGTGACCACTGAGGCGACGGGGCTGCTGCCACCGGCACAGCCACTCAAGCCCACCAACACCCCCACGAGCAGTGCGGGACGAGCGGGGTGAAGCCAAGACGACCAATCGTTGCGAGATATCATCGGATCATTGTAGTCTTTGGCGGGACATTCGTTTGTTCTGGACTCCACCCCCACCCACCCACGGCATGGCCATGACCAACATTGAAGAACTCAAGAGCACCGGCCTCAAAGCCACCTTACCGCGCCTGAAAATCTTGGAAGTTTTTCAAACCGCGAAAGATCGGCACATGACGGCCGAAGACGTGTTTCGGGTGCTGCTGCAAGACCGCTCCGACATCGGCCTGGCCACCGTCTACCGAGTGCTGATGCAATTTGAGCAGGCAGGCTTGCTCACGCGCAGCAATTTTGAATCGGGCAAAGCGGTGTACGAACTCAACGAAGGCCAACACCACGACCACTTGGTGTGCTTGGACTGCGGCCACGTGGAAGAGTTTTACGACCCCCAAATTGAAGAGCGCCAGCAGCTGGTGGCCACCTCACGGGGCTTCACCTTGCAAGAGCACGCTTTGTCGCTCTACGCCCACTGCTCCCGCACCGACTGCGCCAACCGCCAACGCGAACCCCGCTGAACGGTCGCCGCAATCACTGACCGCCCATGGCGGCTTGGTGGCGAGCAATGAACTCTTGGTAGGTGTCGATGCCGCGCAGCTGCAAGATGGTGTTGCGCACCGCGGCCTCAACCAACACCGCGATGTTGCGCCCGGCCACCACCTGAATCACCACCTTGCGAACCGGCACACCCAAGACCGACTGGTAAAGGGGTTCGTGCGGCATGCGCTCGTAATCGCGCTCCAAGGTTTCTTTGCGCACCAAGTGGACGATGAGCTTCAAACGCATCTTGCGACGCACCGCCGTCTCGCCAAAAATGGCCTTGATGTCGAGCAAACCGATGCCACGCACCTCCAAGAGGTTTTGCAGCAAATCGGGGCAACGGCCTTCGATGCTGGTTTGGTTGATGCGGTAGAGGTCCACCGCGTCGTCGGCCACCAAACCGTGGCCGCGCGAGACCAATTCCAAGCCCAACTCGCTTTTGCCCAACCCCGACTCGCCCGTGATCATCACGCCCATGCCCAAGATGTCCATGAAGACACCATGCATGGAGATGCGCTCAGCGAAATGGCGCGAGAGATCGGCACGCAAGACATCGATGACAAAAGCCGCCGATTCTTGGGTCGAAAACATCGGGATTTGGGCGCGCTCGCACATCGCCATCAGGTCTTCAGGCACAGCTTGGCCGTCGGCCACGATCAACGCTGGGGGCTCCAACGTCACGATACGGGCGATGCGGCGTCGGTTGTCCTCTGGATCCTCGCTGGTGAGGTAAGCCACTTCGCGCTCACCCAAGACCTGCACGCGGTAGGGATGGATGTAGTTGAGGTAACCCACCAAATCGGCGCCGGAGCGGGCCGCGCGCACGGCGGTTTCGTCGAAGTGGCGCTCAGAAGCGCCCAGTCCCGCCACCCATTGCCACTTCAGGGCATCGCGGTGGTTCTCAAACAGAACGTCTGCACTGACGAAGGTGGGCTTCAAGGGGGACTCAGGCGGCGGCGTGAGCCGACTGCCAAGTGGAGATCATTTGGTGCAACACCCCGTCGGCGCTGGCAGATTTCATGCCCTCGCGCAACTGACTGTCGCTGAGCAGCTCAGCGATCTCGGACAGGATCTCCAAGTGCTTCTGCGTGGCCGCCTCGGGCACGAGCAAAAAAATCAGCAGCTGAACCGCTTGCTCGTCCGGGGCGTCAAAGCCGATCGGTGCGGCGAGTTGAAACACCGCGGCCAAAGGCTGTTTCAAGCCTTTGATGCGTCCGTGCGGGATGGCCACGCCGTGGCCCAAACCCGTCGAGCCCAAGCGCTCACGCGCAAACAAGCTGTCGGTGATGAGGGCACGGTTCAAGCCGTGCAAAGTCTCAAACAACAAACCCGCTTCTTCAAAAGCGCGTTTCTTGCTGGTGACGTCCACGCCGACCAAAACTTGGGCGGCGGGCAAAATGGCGGATAGTCGGTTCATGGGAGCCTCTTGGATCGCAAATTATGCCGAGTTGAGCGATGAAGGCTAGGGTTTATACGCAAAAAAAGCCGCTTGACTTTTCAAGCGGCTTGTTGCACTGCAACAAAAAGACTCACATCAGCCGCTTGGCCGACCCGTGGTGGTGCTCTTGGCTTTTGTCTTTGTGTCGCAAGACCTGTCGGTCCAGTTTGTCGGCCAAGTCGTCGACGGCGGCATACAAATCGGCGTGGGCACTTTCGGCAAACAGATCTTTGCCTTTGACGTGGATGTTGCACTCGGCACGTTGGCGGAGGTCTTTTTCCTTCAAGTTATCCACCGTTAGCAGCACCTTGATGTCAACCACTTGGTCAAAGTGTCGTGAGATGCGTTCCAGCTTGGTTTGCACATAGCCGCGCAAGGCGGGTGTGACTTCGAGGTGATGCCCACTGATCGTCAAGTTCATACGTTTCCTCCTGAAACACCGGGGGTCCAAACGCCGAGGTGCCCGGCCATGATTCCTCTGCGCTGTGCTCACGAACCCACTATGACGCCGAAATGCTTGGCGCGCAAGCGCAAAAGCCCAGGAAAATGAATACTTTGCGTGTTGCCCTTGCGCAACGGATGGCCCCCGGTCAGGGCCAGAAGCGGGGTGAGATAATCGAAAGATCGTTCACCAATGGGGTTTCCCACGAACCATTCACCCCCAATGGGAGTTACCCCATGCTCAATGTTTTCAGCTTGGCCAATGGCCGCTTGTTTCAAGTCGAGATCGAATCCCTAGAGGAACTCGCCCGTGTGCAGCCCATCTGGGTCGACTTGGAAAACCCCAGCTCTGAAGAGCGCCGCTGGGTCAAACAGCATTTTGGTTTGTCGATTCCCGAAGACGCGATGGACGACGACATCGAAGAGTCGGCCCGTTTCTTTGAAGAAGACAACGGCGAGCTGCACATCCGCAGTGACTTCTTGATCGACGACACCGACAACCCCCGAGCCATCCGCGTGGCCTTTATCTTGAACGAGCACAACGATGCGCTGAAAAGCCGCGGCGTGCTGTTCTCCATACACGACGAAGACGTGCCGGTGTTTCGCTTGCTGCGCATGCGTGCGCGGCGCATGCCTGGCCTGATTGCCGACGCCAAAGACGTGTTGCTCATGCTGTTCGACGCCGACGCCGAGTACTGCGCCGACACGCTCGAGACCATTTACGACGAACTCGAAAACGTCAGCCGCCAAGTCTTGGCCGGTGATGTGACCGACAACAAAGCCGGTGAGGTGCTCTCGGCCATCGCACGCCACGAAGACATGTCTGGGCGCATCCGGCGCAACGTGATGGACACCCGCCGCGCCGTGAGCTTCATGATGCGCACCCGCATGCTGCAGCCCGAGCAGTTCGAAGACGCGCGACAAATCTTGCGCGACTTGGACTCGCTGGACAGCCACACCGCGTTCTTGTTCGACAAGATCAACTTCTTGATGGACGCCACGGTCGGTTTCATCAACATCAACCAGAACAAGATCATCAAGATCTTCTCGGTGGCCAGCGTGTCCTTGCTGCCGCCCACCTTGGTGGCCAGCAGCTACGGCATGAACTTCGCCTTCATGCCCGAACTGAACTGGACCTACGGCTACCCCATGGCCATCGGCCTGATGGTGCTCTCGGCCTTGGTGCCCATGGTGTACTTCCGCAAACGCGGCTGGCTGCGCTGAGGCGCCAGCGCACTCAAACGCCGCGCAACTCGCGGCGCAGAATTTTGCCCACTGGCGTTTTGGGCAAACTGTCTTGGAACACCACCACCTTGGGCCGCTTGTAGCTGGTGAGCTGGGCGCGGCAATGGCCCATGACATCGGACTCGTTGAGGTTCGGGTCCTTTTTCACGATCACCAACTTCACCGCTTCGCCGGTTTTTTCATCGGGGATCCCCACCACCGCGCATTCCAACACGCCGGGCATTTGGGCCACGATGTCCTCGATCTCGTTCGGGTACACATTGAAGCCGCTGACCAAGACCATGTCTTTTTTGCGGTCAACGATTTTGAAGAAGCCCTGCGCGTCCATGGTGCCGATATCGCCGGTTCGGAAAAATCCATCGGCCGTCATCACCTTGGCGGTTTCGTCGGGGCGCTGCCAATACCCCGCCATCAGCTGCGGGCCTTGAATGGCAATTTCACCGGGCTCGCCCACGGGCACCGTGTTGCCCACATCGTCCACGCACTTCATGCGCGTGTTGGGCAAAGGCAGGCCAATGGTGGCGTTGAAATCGCGGATGGTCAGGGCATTGCAACTGGCAATGGGGCTCGTCTCCGACAAACCGTAACCTTCACAAATCGGGCACCCGGTCTCGGCCAACCAGCGCTGCGCCACCACTCGCTGCACCGCCATGCCGCCACCGACCGAGGCGCGCAAGTGGCGCCAATCGACGGTGTGGAAATCGGGGTGGTTGACCAAACCATTGAACAAGGTGCTGACGGCGGGGAAGCTGTGGAAACGCTCTTTGCGCAAGGTCTTGAGCACATCGGGCAAATCGCGCGGATTGGGAATGAGGATGGTTTTGGCGCCGGTTTCCCAAGACAACAGCAGGTTCACCGTGAAAGCGAAGATGTGATACAGGGGCAAGGCACACACGCTGGTGAGCTGCTCATCGGCGGGCAAATCACCCAGGACAGGCTGGTGCCACGCATAGGCCTGGCGCACGTTGGCCAAGATGTTGCGATGAAGCAATACCGCACCCTTGCTCACACCGGTGGTGCCGCCGGTGTACTGCAGCACCGCCATGTCATCGCCACGCACCTGGGGCTTGACCCACACCGTGCGGCGCCCTCGCGCCAACGCATCTTTGAAGCGCACCGCATCGGGCAAGTCAAACGCAGGCACGAGTCGCTTGTGGTGGCGCACCACGGCGTTGACCAAGCGGCCTTTGAAAAAGCCCAGCAAATCGCCCATGGCTGCGAGGACCACGTGCTTGACCGGCGTGGTGTCGGCACAGGCTTGGTAGACGTGGGCGAAATTTTCCAAGATCACCAAAGCCTTGCTGCCCGAATCTTTGAGCTGGTGTTGCAACTCACGCGCCGTGTACAGCGGGTTGATGTTCACCACCACCAAACCGGCCCGAAGAATGGCCGCCACCGCCACCGCGTATTGCGGCGTGTTGGGCATCATCACCGCCACGCGGTCGCCCGGCACCAAACCCAAGCTGTGCCAATACCCCGCCAAGGCCATCGACCAACGGTCGATGTCACCGAAGTGTTGGGTCTCACCCAGAAAACGATAAGCGGGTCGATCGGCAAACTCCACGAAACGCCGATCGATCAACTCGACCAACGAGGCTTTCGGGTCCAGTTCGATGTCGTGAGGAACCCCGTTGGGGTAATGGGCAAGCCAAGGGCGGTCGTGGGTGCTGAGGTTCATCAATGACGGTTGTTCGGTGTTGTATGGACCATTTAAGCACCAATGGTCGCCCATTGCGCTGAGTCTGACCTCTGTGTTTTCCCTAGTCGGAAAAACAAAAAGGGGCCTTTCGGCCCCTCCTGTTCGATCTTCGCTGGCTCAGGACTTCAAAGCCACCAACACCTCGTCGAGCATCTTCTTAGCATCGCCAAACAACATGCGGTTGTTGTCTTTGTAGAAGAGCGGGTTGTCCACACCGGCGTAGCCGCTGGCCATGGAGCGCTTCATGACGATGCTGGTGCGGGCCTTCCAGACTTCGAGCACCGGCATGCCGGCG
>JBFZCK010000132.1:0-5240 GCA_041307965.1 Burkholderiales bacterium
TGGGGTGGTCAACGGTGGTGGCCAAACCATCGTGTACTCCTTGGGAGACCCAACGTCCAAACTCCATTACAGCGGTGTCAAAGCGAACACCTTCGAGTTGGTGGGCACCCAGCGGCTGGCCGATGGCTGGCGCTGGCAAGGCACTTGGGGTGCGGGCAGCGGTGACGGCGGTACGCAACGGGATCAAGATTGGTTGACCCTCTACCGTTACGGCACCTACACCTTCAGCGACACCACCTCGGAGGTTCGTGACACGCGCATCGGGCATGTCACCTTGGACTTTGGCAAAACCCAAGAGTCGGGCACCAGTCGCTTCACCCCTTTCCTTGGTGTTATGCGCTACCAAGAACGTTTGTCCGCTTATGGCATTCAGCACTTGGATAACGACTTTTCCCTGAATTACCCCAACCTATCCAACAACGTGCAGGTCTTCGCCAACGACATCACCTGGTCGGGCGTTCGGTTGGGCTCGGAATTCGAATGGAACCTGTCCGGCCAATCGCGTTTGCTGGTCAATGCGGCTTACGTGGCGCTCGCGCAAGGTAAAAATAAAGACAGCCACGTTTTGCGTACGCGTCGTGACGATTTGGGCCCTACACCCAACATCTTGAGCGAAGGCACGGGTGACGGTTGGATGGTGGACGTGATGGGGCGCTACGGCTACAGCAAACAACTGTCGTTTGAGCTGGGTTATCGTTGGTGGGAGTTCACCGCGCATGAGGGTACGACCCGTTTTGGCCCCGATTTTTCCCAGCCCTTTCCCAACCGCTCACTGTTCAGCCGGCGCAGCGGTTTGTTGATGGGGCTGTCCTACCTTTACTGATCCCCCTTGTTCGGAGAATCCGGCGCTCAGCGTGGCAAGGTCACAAAGGACAGCTGAGTGGCCCCATTGCTTTGTGCCACGGCCATGACTTCGGCCACCACGCCATAGGGCACTTTTTCATCGGCCACGATCTGAAGTTGGAACGTTGGCTCACTCGATCGTTGTCGCAAGGTCTCGCCCAACTGCTGCAGCGTCAACACGTTTTCATTCAATTGCAGTTGCCCGTCGGCGCCGATCAACAAACGTGTGTTGTCGCCGGCATGCTGCTGCGACAAAGCTTCGGTTTTGGGCAAGGTGACTTTCATCGTCTGCGGCACGATGAGGGGCGCGGTGATGATAAAAATCACCAGCAACACCAACATCACATCCACCAGTGGCGTGATGTTGATCTCAGCCATCATGCCGTCGTCGCTGTTGGAGGATTTGTGTAAGGCCATGTTTCAGTCCTTGCCATTGCCATTGCCGCTGGACTGGGCCGCATGCTGGCTCACGAGCCTGAGCAGGTCTTCGGCAAAGCCTTCCAGCTCCGTGTTGCGCACCCGCAGTTGCCGCACAAAATAGTTGTAGAGCAACACGGCAGGCAGGGCGGTCAAGATGCCCACAGCGGTGGCAATCAAAGCCTCACCGATGGGGCCTGCGACGATGTCGATGGTGGCCTGACCGGTCGCTCCGATCACCTTGAGCGCGTCCATGATGCCCCAGACCGTCCCAAACAAACCGACAAACGGTGCGGTCGATCCAATGGAGGCCAACACGGCTTGACCTTTTTCGTGTTGGCGCAACACGCCCGACAAGGTTTGCCGCAAGGGACGTTCGATGACCTCGTGAACCTCACCGTAAAAGCGCAGGCTGCCGGGGTTTCGTTGGTGTTCGTCGTAGGCGTCAAAACCCGCTTGGGCCAGCAAGGCCATGTCGCTGGGCGAATCCTTGGCAATTTTGGCGGCTGAGGACAAGTCTTTGCATTGCCAAAAATCGGCCAAAAATACCTGTGCATCACGGACCAAGCGGCGCTGATTCAGGTATTTGCTGATGCCAATCACCCAAGTCAGCGCCGACATGATCAGCAGGGTGGCCAAGGTGGCTTCGACGGGCAGGTTACCGAGGTTCATGGTGTGTATGGCGCCGATCAGCGCCGGTTTTGAAGGGTGAAATCAATGGGGATGATGACGGCTTGTGTGGTCACCACACCGTCTTTTCGAGCGGGGGTGAAACGCCACGAGCGCACCGTGTTCATGGCCGATGCGTCCAGCAAGGCGTGACCGCTGGACTTCTCCAAACTCACCCGTCCCGCTCGGCCATCGGGCAAGACTTCGGCCAAGAGCAGCACACGGCCTTCTGCCCCTTGGCGAGCAGCAGACAGGGGGTAGGGCGGTCTGGGGTTGTTGAGGTAAGCAGCCTTGTAGTCCGCCTCGGAGTTGGCCATGGCCAAGGTTCTGGGCGCGGTCTCGGACACGCTGGGCCCTGCCACTGGGGTGCTCTCAGCGGCCGTGGTCGGGGTCACGGGAGGCACGCTGGCCACGGGGTTCGTGTTGGCCACCGGATCGGGCTGTGCAGGCTTTGCTGGGGCCGCTGGGCTGGGTTGTTGGGTTGGTCGGGCGGCGGGCTGAGGGGCTGCGGTTTGTGTCACCGGTGCGGCCACTGGCAAAGGGGCTGGGGTGAAGAATTCGATCGTCAAATCGGGGCGTTTGCGCAAGGGCTCGTCCGCGGACTTCAGTTGCCACAACGCCAGAGCGCCCACATGACAAAGCAGCACCCCCACGGACGTGAGGGCCACCAGCCGTGCGGATGGCGTGAGCTGTTTGGCGACGATGGGCCGCAAGGGGCTGGGGATCACTTAAGGGCGTTGGACGGTGGCCGCATCTCGAAGTTGGGTCAAGTAAGCCAACCGGCGTTGCTGGATCAAGCTGGCACGCAGCTGCGCAGTGGCGTCTTCGAATTTGGGTGGAATGAAGTTGCGAACATCTTCTACCCGTACCACGTTCCATCCGTTGGGGGTTTGGATGGGCGCTGCCGCGA
Organism: Burkholderiales bacterium; assembly: GCA_041307965.1. Lineage (GTDB taxonomy): Bacteria > Pseudomonadota > Gammaproteobacteria > Burkholderiales > Burkholderiaceae_C > Hydrogenophaga. Next base: position 2,840 of record JBFZCK010000132.1, read on the forward strand.
GTTTGCCTTTGCTCACATTCACCACCACGTTGGCGACCATGGGCAACATCTGGTTGGGCAGCAACCAGTCCACCAGTCCCCCGTTGGCGCGGCTGGGGTCGGTGGACGATTGGCGCACCAACTCCTCCATGGATTGGCCCTTGTTGATGTCGCGGATGGCCTCACGGGCTTGAGCCTCTGTGGGCACAACCAACAAGCGCAGCTGGTACTGTTGCATCGAGCCGAGGGCTTTGAGGGCATCGATTTGACGGCGGTATTCCGCCTTGAGCGCCGACTCATCGATCGGATTTTTCTTGAAGTACTCGGCCACCGCTAAGTCAATCAACACCGATTGGCGGGCTTGTTGCAGCTGAAACTGAGCTTGGGCCGGTTTGTCGAGCTTTTTCTTGACCGCATCTTGGGCCACCAACTCACGGCCGATCAACTCTTCCAACAGGACGCGTCGACCTTCGGGCGTGTTGGCCTGTTCGGGGTTGGGACTGGTTCGAACCACTTCATCGAGCTGAAACTGGCTGATGGTTTTGCCGTTGACGGTGACCAGCACGGCGTTCTCGGTCTTCGACTGGGCATGGGATGTCGTGGACCATCCCAGCAGCAAGCTGGTGACCAAGGGCAGGGCCAAAAGGATGTGTTGGGTGTGTTTCATGGTGGACTCAGTTTTGTGAATTGGTTTGACATTGTTCATCAAATTCGGACACAGCCGTCGATTCGCTGCAATCCAAACCGATGGTGGTGTCGGAGAGGTCCTCTTGGGGCCTGCGGTTGGCTTCTTCGAGTTCGCCCACCGCCACTTGGCCGCTGAGCGAAGCCAAGCCACTCGCATCCAGCCATTCTTCCACATCCAAACCCTGGCGTTGGCTTTGTTCGATCGATCGTTTCAAGTTGGAGACCAAGGTCGAACCGAACGAATCGCTGAGTTGGGGCAGCTGGATTGAAGGCAAGCGATTCTGAAGGACGGGCGGAGGCAAACGGCGAGTCACCGACAGGTTCAGGCCACGTTCTTGGGCATAGGCCCGCAAGTTTTCGCCCAGGCCTGTGGCGTTGACACCCAAAGCAAAGCGCACAGCTCCCAAACCCTGCACCTCCACCGATTGGGGTGGGGCGTTGGGGTCGGTGCTGGGGGTCAGGCCTGGCAGGATTTCAATGGTGCCCGCATCGGTGTCCAACACGACCGGGCCATTGGAGTGGTCAATGCCGATGCTGCGCCCCACATAGGTCTGGTCACCTACCGTGCTCACCGATCCGCCCAGGAGCACGTTGCCGGTGAAGGTCGTCCGGTCCATGGAAATTTGGGTCACCAAACTGCCCGTGTCTTGTTGACCGGTCAACAGGTCTAAACCCGCCAAGGGGGTCGTTTGACCCACGTCACGCACTTGGATGGTCGGAACTTCGTTGGGGTCGGTGGAGATGGCCCGCAAGATCAAGCTGTGCTGGCCGTTGATGGAGTCATCGATCGATCCATTGAAGGTGATGGCCGGGTCCATGGACAGCAGCAAACGGCTGAATCCGTTGCTGCCGTTGTTGCCCACCAGCGTGGAGCCTGTGTAGAGCTGGGTTTGTGAGGACGTGATGTTGGCGTTGATGGCGATGCGCTGCCCCCACACGTCGATGGCCCATGGACTGTTGTTCTCCGAGGACGAGAAAGTTTCGTAGTCGGCCACTTGGAATTGGCTGGCATCGGCCATCGGGTCCATGGCGCTCAAGCCCACTTGACCGTTGAAGGTCACACGACCGTTTTCGGCGCTGACCACCAAGGATCGGCGTGCGGCTTTGGCACCCTGTCCAGCGTTGACGGTGCCCATGAAGGCCACGTTGCCTTGTGCAGATTCAAAGTTGGCCAAACGGGCGGGGTCGTTCTCGGCATCCACCGGCGTGACCACGCCCGAGGAGGTGAACGTCAAATTGCCGTTGTAAATCTGATCGCCTGTGGTTCGCATGGCCGTTTGGAGGGTGATATCACCATTGACCCGCAAGCGGGGCAGAACCACCGAGCTGCTCAAGCCCAAAGAGCCGCCGTTGGACACCACATCTCCTTGCCCCAAGGCTTGGTTGTGACCCAACACCACAGTGCCGCGTCCAATATCCACGTTGCCGCTGAAGGTGTTGTTGCCCGCCAGGGTCAGCACACCGGTGCCGCGTTGCGCCAAGCCGCCGGTGCCCGCCACCGAGTTGTTCAACACAAACGCGTTGGCGCTGTTGAAACGGATGGTGCCTTGGTTGTTGATGGCGGCGCTGGTCATGCCGAACTGGTCGCTGTCGTAGACCGAGGTGGTGCCCACTGGAATCACGATGTTGGCCACGTTGTCGAGGTCGGGGATGGCGCCGCCAGCCCAGTGGCTGGCGTTGGACCAACTGGCGCCCGTGGGGCCCACCCAGCGGACGGAGTCGAGCTGGGTGATTC
>JBFZCK010000133.1:0-2783 GCA_041307965.1 Burkholderiales bacterium
TTGCAACTGGATGCGCCCATCCGCGTGCGCGGCGACGTCTCGAGCCAGTTCTTAACGGCCTTGCTCCTGGCCTTGCCTTTGGTGAGCCGACGCGACATCGTCATCGAGGTCGTGGGTGAGCTGATCTCCAAGCCCTACATTGAAATCACGCTCAACCTGCTCGCGCGTTTTGGTGTGATGGTCCAACGCGACGGTTGGTCGCGGTTCACCATCCCCGCGGGCAGCCGCTACCGCTCGCCCGGGCGCATCCACGTCGAAGGCGATGCCTCATCGGCGAGCTACTTCATCGCCTTGGGCGCCATCGCGCCGCCCAGCGCAGGGCACACCGGCATCACCATCGAAGGCTTGGGCCTCGCCTCCATTCAAGGCGACATCCGCTTTGTGGAAGCGGCTCGACAAATGGGCGCCCAGATTCAAGGCGAAGACAACCGCCTGCACATCGCTCGTGGCCAGTGGCCGCTCAAAGCGATTGACCTGGACTGCAACCACATTCCCGACGCGGCCATGACCTTGGCCGTCATGGCCTTGTACGCCGACGGCCCCAGCACGCTGCGCAACATCGCGAGCTGGCGCGTCAAAGAAACCGACCGCATCGAGGCCATGGCGCACGAGTGCCGCCAACTCGGCGCACACGTCGAGAGCGGTCCGGATTGGATCCGCATCCACCCCCTGCCCACCGGCCAATGGCGCGCGGCCAGCATCCACACCTACGACGACCACCGCGTGGCCATGTGTTTCTCGCTCGCCGCCTTCAACCCCGATGGCGTGCCGGTGCGCATCCTCGACCCCAAATGCGTGGGCAAAACCTTCCCCGATTACTTCGAGGCGCTGTTCGAGCGGGTGCAAACCGACGTGGACCGCATTCCCGTGTTGTGTATCGACGGGCCCACGGCCTCGGGCAAAGGCACCCTCTCCAGCCAAGTGGCCCAACGTTTGGGCTACCACCTGTTGGATTCCGGCGCTTTGTACCGCTTGGTCGGCTTGGCCGCCGAACGGTCTGGCTGGTCAACCCAAGAAGCCGATCTGCGCGAGCCGGCCCAAGCCCAGCGCTTGGCCGACATGGCCCAACACCTGCCGGTGCGCTTCGAGGGTGAGCGCATCTGGCTCGACGGCCAGGACGTGAGCGACGCGGTGCGCACCGAGAGCGCCGGCATGGCCGCTTCGCGCGTCTCGGCCGTGCCCGCTGTGCGCGAGGCCTTGATGGCCTTGCAGTTGGGCATGCGCCGCTTGCCCGGCTTGGTCGCCGATGGCCGCGACATGGGCACGGTGGTCTTCCCCGGCGCGCCCCTGAAGGTGTTTTTGACGGCCAGCGCCGAGCAGCGCGCCCAAAGACGCCATAAGCAATTGATTTCCAAGGGAATTCCTGCTAATATCGACAGTCTTTTGGCGGATTTGAGGGCGAGAGACGCGCGCGACACACAGCGCAGCACCGCGCCCCTCAAAGCCGCCGAAGATGCGCTGACACTGGACAACTCCCACCTCACCATCGAAGCCTCGGTGACCCAGGTGTTGGACTGGTGGCAGCGCTCCGCTTTGGCCCTGAAGGCCCCGCCGAACGCCTCGCGTTCGCAGGTCTGACGGTTCATTAACCAACCCCCGCGGTGCCACGCACCGCACATGACAGCCACGCCGAACGCCTTTCCCGTCACCACCCAACCCTCACGGGTCTTGTGTTGCCGACAGCGATCGAACGTGTCTTTAGGAAACTCAATGTCTGAATCTTTTGCCGCCCTGTTTGAAGAATCCCTCAAGCGCGCTGAAATGCGCTCTGGCGAGGTCATCACCGCTGAAGTCGTGCGCATCGACCACAACCACGTGGTCGTCAACGCCGGTCTGAAGTCCGAAGCCTATGTGCCGCTTGAAGAGTTCAAAAACGACCAGGGCGAACTCGAAGTCCAAGTGGGCGACTTCGTCTCCGTGGCCATCGACTCCGTGGAAAACGGTTTTGGCGACACCCTGCTCTCGCGCGACAAGGCCAAGCGCCTGTCTTCGTGGATGAGCCTGGAAAAAGCCCTCGAGTCCGGCGAATTCGTCACCGGCACGACCTCGAGCAAAGTCAAAGGTGGCCTCAAGGTCATGGTCAACGGCATCAGCGCTTTCTTGCCTGGTTCCTTGGTCGACAGCCGTCCCACCAAAGACCTCTCCCCCTACGAGAACAAGACCCTGGAATTCAAGGTCATCAAGCTCGACCGCAAGCGCAACAACGTGGTGCTGAGCCGCCGCGCCGTGGTGGAAGCCTCCATGGGCGAAGAGCGCGCCAAGCTGATGGACAACCTCAAAGAAGGCGCCATCGTCACCGGCGTGGTCAAGAACATCACCGAATACGGTGCGTTCGTGGACTTGGGCGGCATCGACGGTTTGCTGCACATCACCGACATGGCCTGGCGCCGTGTGCGTCACCCCTCCGAGGTGGTGGCCGCTGGTCAAGAAATCACCGCCAAGATCCTCAAGTTCGACACCGACAAACAGCGCGTGTCCTTGGGTCTGAAGCAAATGGGCGATGACCCATGGATGGGCGTTGCCCGCCGTTACCCCCAGTCGACCCGCATGTTCGGCAAGGTCACCAACATCGCCGACTACGGCGCGTTTGTGGAACTCGAACCCGGCATCGAAGGTTTGGTGCACGTGTCCGAAATGGACTGGACCAACAAGAACGTGGCCCCTTCCAAACTCGTCTCCTTGGGCGACGAAGTCGAAGTCATGGTCTTGGAAATCGACGAAGACAAGCGCCGCATCAGCTTGGGCATGAAGCAGTGCCGTGCCAACCCTTGGCACGAATTTGC
>JBFZCK010000134.1:0-5310 GCA_041307965.1 Burkholderiales bacterium
CCTTTGTTGTCCACCCATTTAACGGAGACTTTGTCACCCTTGGCTGCGCCCTTGAACTGGAAGGACAAGAAAGGGTTTTGCGACACGGCGCCGCTGAACATGCCCTTCAGAACGGTCTTGCCGTTGTGGGTGGCTTCCAGATCGGTGATGTAGTGAGCATCTTTACCGGTGGTCATGGGGTGGGACATCAGCACACGAACGGTGGTGGTGTCGCCTGCGAGGGCTGCACGGATGCGCATTGGATCGGCCATTTTGAACTCCTGTGTTCTAAAAAATAAGGGGGTGTGAAGTGCGCTGAGCGATTAACCGCCGCAGCCGCCCAAGGTCACTTTGGTTTCTTTGCTGGCGGAGTACAACTTGCCACCGGCCTTGACCACGGCGATGACGTTGGTGCTCTGACCCATCTTCAGACGGGTTTGCACGTCGGCCACGGTACCGGCGGGCAAGATGAAGCCAGCCGACAGGGGCGTGGGGTTCTTCTCAACCAAGAGGTAGATTTCGGTGGTGTCGGCCAGCTTGCTGGAAGCACCGACGGGCACCACAGCACCGTTTTCGGCGATGTCAGGCGACACGACAGAAATTTGGTCGCTGGTGGCGGGCGTACCACCGATGGCCTTGAGCGCATCGGCCATGGTCTTGACTTCAAACGTGGCGCGGTCCACAGCGGCTTGTGCTTGGCTCTGGGTCACGAGGCCCAGAGACACCAGGGTAGCCATGGCGCCGGTGGTTTTGATCGCTTGGCGACGGGTTGCTTTCATATCAAACTCCTTGGGTAAAAAATGGTTGTTCACTTATCGGGGGCGCCAGCCAAAATCCATTGGGCCAGCAACTTGAGTTCGTCGGGCTTGAGGTTGGGCTGAGCGGGCATGGGGATGGGGCCGTACATGCCAGCGCCACCGGACTTGATGCGAGCGGCGACTTTGTCGACAGCGCCCGCTTCACCTTTGTGCTTGGCTGCCACGTCTTTGTAGGCGGGACCGACCAACTTGCGGTCAACCGCATGGCAGGACATACAAGCACTCTTGGTGGCCAAGGCCTTGGCCGCGGCTGCGTCCATGGCTTGAACACCGTTGGCGGCCACGAGTGCGGCCACAGCCAACATCATGTGTTTCAAATTCATCGTCATAGCTTAACAACTCCAGTTGAGGAAAGGCATGAGGGATTACGCTTACTTGCTGAAATAAGCACCCACGGATTTACTTGGCACCGGCTGCGATCCATTGGGCAATGGCTTGCGCATCCGCGTCTTTGACTTGTGGCTGAGCCGGCATAGGGATCGCGCCGAACACACCCGAACCACCACTCTTGATCTTACCGACCAAATAGGCTTCCAAATTGGCCTTGCCTTTGTGCTTGGCGGCAATTTCGTTGAAACCAGGGCCCACGATCTTGTTCTTCATGCCGTGGCAAGCCGTACAAGAGTTCGCCGCCAACAGGTTGTTGACGTTGGGACCTTTGGCTGCGGCAGGAGCCGCCGCGGGTGCGGCCGCAGCAGCGGCGCCACCGACCAAGCCCTTGGCTGGGGGTTTTGTGGTGTCAACGCCACGCACAGGGCCGATGCCGCGGTTTTGCTCTTGGATGTTGCCGTGAGCGTCACGGGCAAAGTCGGGCAAGAATGACTTGACTTTGGGGTCGGTGGCGCAGTTTTTCATGCAGGCCACGTTTTGCACGTCGCCCTTGCCATTGACTTTCCACAGTGGCTCATAGAACACCATGCCATTGCGGTTGGGCATGCGCTTTTGCACCTCGGCGATGTTTTTGTCGCTGAGTACAAAATCGGCCGGCACAATTTCAGCCAAGCTCAACAGGTAAGCCGTCACACCGAAGACTTCATCGGGCGTCAGGGTCTTGGGGTTGTTCCAAGGCATGGCGCGGTTGATGTAGTCCCAGATGGTGGACAGGGTGGCGACCTTCATGATGGTCGTTTTCTGGGGCGCCGTGGCAGGCGCACCTTCGACCAAGGCTGCCACGCGGCCGGTTTCGATGTCCTTCTTGGTGGTACCACCGATGATGGGGGTGAACACCTCGTTGGACTCGCCGAAATCGCCGTGGCAAGACGCGCACTTGGCAATCCAGACCGTTTCACCCATGCTCACCGAACCGGCGCCTTTGGGCAGGCCTTTGAAATCGGGGCGCACATCGATGTCCCAAGCCTTGACTTCGGCGGGGGTCGCCGCACGACCCAAGTCGTGCCAAGGTTGGCTTTGAGCGTGGACCGCGCCCATGAGGGCAACAGCGGCCGCAGCAACGGCCACCTGACGGGAGAGTTTGAACATGTTTTTCATCAGTACACCTGCACGTTGGAGACTTCACCGTTTTCCGACACCAACCAGCTCTGGATGGCGTTTTGGTGATACACGGACTTGGTGCCACGCACGGCACGCAGCTGGTTGATCTTGGGTTGCACATAGCCGGTGCTATCGACGGCACGGGCTTGCAAAATGGCGGGCTTGCCATCCCAGACCCAGTCGATGTTGAAACGGGTCATCGCCTTTGGCAGCACGGGGCCTTCCAAACGGGCGGTGCGCCAGTTGCGGCCACCGTCGACGCTCACGTCCACGCGCTTGATCGAGCCACGGCCGGACCAAGCCAAACCGGTGACGTTGTAGTAACCCTTGTCGAGCAAAGTCTGACCGGCCGATGGGGTGGTGATGACCGATTTGCACTCTTGGATGCCGGTGTACTGGCGGTGCGTGCCGTCGGGCATGTGGTCGATGTAGTGAACCGCTTCGTCTTTGGCGGCGTACTTCATGTCGCCCACTTCGATGCGGCGCAGGTACTTGACCCAGCTCACACCCTGAACACCTGGCACCACCAAACGCAGGGGGTAACCGTTTTCGGGGCGCAGCATTTCACCGTTCATGGCCCAAGCCACGATGCAATCGTCCATGGCTTGGTCGATGGAGATGGTGCGGGTCATGGAAGAACCGTCGGCACCTTCGGCCAAAACGAACTTGGCGTTTTTCTTGTCGTAACCGCACATCTCCAACAAGGTGGACAGCAGCACGCCGGTGAATTCCGAGCAGCTGACCATGCCGTGCGTGTACTGCACGGTGGGCACGGCCACGTTGCCCCACTCGGTGGCGGAGTTGGCGCCGCACTCGATGAAGTGGATGCGCGAAACGCTGGGCAAGCGCATCAGATCATCCATGGTGAAGACGCGTTCGCGCTTGACCAAACCGTTGATCATCAGGCGGTGCTTGGAAGGATCGATGTCCCACCAACCTTGGTGGTGGCGCTCAAAGTGCAAACCGCTGGGCGTGATGATGCCGAACAGGCCTTGCAGGGGCGTGAAACTGACGGAAGCGGCGTCCACGCGGGTCAAGCCAGGGCTTTGACGGCGGCGCAGGTTGGTTTCCCACTTGCTGGGCTGGCCATAACCAGGGTCCATGGCCACGGGCATGCCCAGACCGGTGGAGTGCTCTGGGAGCTTCAAGATGGCATCTTCGCCTTCGGCTGCGATGGCTTTGGTGGCGGCGCCCGCAGAGGCGGCCACACCGGCACCCATGGCGAGCGCTTTGCCCATGAAGCTGCGACGCGCCTTGCGGGCAGCTTCGAGCTTTTCGGCACTCAGAAAGTTTTCTGGTGCGGGCACAACGCGCCCAATGACTTCACTCAGGTCTTTAGACACTTGTTCTTCCTTCAAGTTGGCAGGTGGACGGGCCCAAACCCAATGGCATGAACCCACGAATCGACGGTCGATACAGCCGGCTTGATTAAACGCAAAGCTGTGAAGACAGGTCGCTCATTATATGAGTGATTACTGATATACCGATAGGTGCAAACCCTTCCCAGGCGTCCACCACGAAGCCTTGTGAAACTGAACAACACCTGACAACTCAAGGGTTTCCACGCTCTTGCCTTCTCTACAGAAACGCTAGGATTGCGGCATCGGTATATGCGCGCTAATGGATACTTAGTCGCTACCATCGATTCTTTCTATCATCCCAATCGGAGAAGACCATGGCATCTGTCAAACACTGGCTCGCCGCCACTGCCCTGCTCGCAGCGGCTGCGGGCGCTCAAGCCCAAGTCAACCAAATTCAAGTGTGGGCCGCCGCCTGCGCCAACTGCCACGGCACGAACGGCCGCGCCGAAGCCGGCATGGAAGCCTTGGCGGGTAAAAACAAAGACGAAATGGTCAAAACCTTGCTGGCATTCAAAGCCGGCACCAAGCCCGCGACCATCATGCACCAGCTCTCCAAGGGTTACACCGACGAGCAACTGACCCAAATCGCCGGCTACTTTGCCGCTCAGAAGAAATAAGGAGCTCCACATGCAACGTCGACAATTTGTACAAACCTTGGGTGCTGGCTCCGCTGCGGTGGGTCTGGGCACGGTGACCGGTTGCGCCTCCATCGGCGGCGCCAAAGGCCATGTGGTCGTGATCGGTGGCGGCTACGCCGGCGCCACCGCCGCCAAATACGTTCGCCTGTTCTCCGAAGGCAGCGTCAACGTCACGCTGATCGAACCCAACGCCTCGTTCATCTCCTGCCCCATCTCCAACTTGGTCATCGGTGGCCACAAGACCATCGCCGACATCACCACGCCCTACGACAACTTGGAGCGCCGCCACGGCATCAAGCTCGTGCGCGACATGGTGGCCAGCATCGACACCACCAAACAAACCGTCAAGCTCGCCGGTGGTGCCGACATCGCTTATGACCGCCTGATCGTCTCGCCCGGCGTGGACTTCATGTGGGAAAGTTTGCCTGGCATGGCCAAAGAAGGCGCCAAGGACAAGGTCTTGCACGCCTGGAAGGCCGGCGCACAAACCACGGGTTTGCGCAAGCAGCTCGAAGCCATGCCCGACGGCGGTGTGTTTGCCATGAGCATCCCCCGCGCGCCCTACCGCTGCCCCCCCGGCCCTTACGAGCGCGCTTGTATGGTCGCGAGCTACTTCAAGACCGCCAAGCCCAAGAGCAAGGTCATCATTTTTGATGCCAACGACGACATCCAGTCGAAAAAAGGCCTGTTCATGAAGGCTTGGGACGAGCACTACAAAGGCATGATCGAGTACCGACCCAAGCACAATGTGGTCGATGTTGACGCCAACACCAACACCCTGAAGTTCGAGTTCAACGACGACTTCAAGGCCGGTGTGGCCAACGTCATCCCCAACATGCGCGCCGGTGACATCGCCGTCAAAACCGGCTTGGCCACAGCCAATGCGCGCTGGTGTGAAGTCGACTTCTTGACCTTCGAGTCCAAGGCCGCCAAAAACGTGCACGTCTTGGGCGACTCGATCCAGATCGCGCCCGCCATGCCCAAGTCGGGCCACATGGCCAACCAGCACGGCAAGACCTGTGC
>JBFZCK010000135.1:0-3856 GCA_041307965.1 Burkholderiales bacterium
GGCCCGCGCCACGGCGCACCTGATCGCCGACGTGCTCGACAACCCGCACGACGAAGCCAACATCGCGGCCGTGCGCGCCAAGGTCCACGCGCTCACCAGCCGTTTCCCAGTTTACGGTTGATCGGACGCTGACATGAAATGCCCCTTCTGCGGTCACCTCGAAACCCAAGTGGTGGAGACGCGGCTGGCCGAAGACGGGGGTTTCATTCGCCGGCGTCGCCAATGCGGCGCCTGTGAAAAACGCTTCACCACGTACGAAAAGCCCGAAGTCAGTTTCCCGACCATCGTGAAAAAAGACGGCCGGCGCATCGAATACGACCGCAGCAAAATTTTGGGCAGCCTGCGCTTGGCGCTGCGCAAACGACCCGTGAGCACCGAACAGGTGGACAGCGCGGTTGAGCGCATTGAAGAACAGTTGCTCTCCAAAGCCCAGCGCGAAGTGGCCTCCAACCGATTGGGTGAGTTGGTCATGCGCGAACTCAAAAAACTCGACACCGTGGCCTACATTCGCTTTGCCAGCGTTTACCGAAGCTTCGAAGACATCGACGACTTCCGCGCCATGGTCGACGAAGTGCGCCGATGAAGTGTGTCGCTGAGGCGAGACCAGCACGCAACGCGGCCGTGGCTCGCTTCACAAACGCCGCACGATTCCATCGGCGCTGACACGCCACAGCCTCTCAAGTCTGCCTAGCATGGGGCATGACGCCGCCTCCACCCACCGTTTCGTTTGGCCGCCGCGCACCTCGCGGCCACAGCCTGCTCGAGGTGCTCTTCGTCTTGACCCTGATGGGCGTTCTGCTGGCCTTGGCGGCCCCCACATGGGCAGGGATGCAGCAACGTTGGGCCGTGCGCGACCTGGCCAACCGCTACTTGGCGGCCATGCATTCCGCCCGACTGCTGGCCATCCGCAGCGGACAAGTCACCACCGTCTGCCCGAGTAGCGACGGTCAGCACTGCACCCACAGCGGTCTTGAAGAAGGTTGGATCGTGCTGCAAGGAACAACCGGGACGACCACGGTCATCCAAGACGAACCACCCAGCTCGGTCTCGGGCATCAGCACGCGCTACGGGCACCGCACCTTGCCCATGGCGTTTGCGCCGAATGGCTTGGTGGACGGTGCGGGCTTGCGCCAAATCAACCTCTGTTTGCGCGGCCAAGCCAACGCCTCGATCGGTCTGGTGATCAACCAAACCGGGCGAACGCGCTGGGACCAAGCGCAGGGCTGCCCATGAAACGCCCCACAGAACGAGGCTTGGGCTTGATCGAGGTGCTCATCGCCACCCTGTTGCTCAGCGTGGGCTTGCTCGGGGCCACGGTGCTTCAGGCGCAAGCCCAAGCGGCCGCACAACACGCCGACTGGCAATACCAAGCGCTGCGCTGCGCCCAAGACATGGCACAGACCATGCGCAGCAACCCCTTGGCGCTTGAGCAAGGTGCCTACACCGCCCCACAACCCGACTCGGCCCCATCGTCATCAACACCGGCGTGCGACAACACACCCTGCGCTCCCATGGCCCGGGCAGAACACGATGTTCAGCGATGGCGACAACAGCTGGCCGAGCGCTTGCCCAATGGGCGGGGCGCCTTGCTGGCCACAGGCCCCACACAGCGGCACTTGGTGGTGATGTGGCAGTCGCCCAGGCGCGACGAGGCCACGGCCTGCCCTGCCCCTTGGCCCAGCGAATGGAGCTGCCTGAGCTTGGAGGTCTGGCTGTGAAAACCGAAAGCGGCACCAGCTTGCTCGAGCTCTTGATCGCCCAAGCCTTGGGTTTGCTGCTGATGGTCGGCTTGCTCAAGTCCTTGGCCGACGGGCTGGACCAACAACGCCAACTCGAAGACCAACTGCAGCTGAGGGAGTCGGCTCAACTCGTCGCCATCGTGCTGCAGCACAGCCTGCCGGCCAGCGGTTTTGTGGACTGGAGCGATCGCGCTTGGGGCCTCGGCGAAGCACCAGCGCCATGGGCCGCATCGCGGGTGTTGCCCGGCGGCGCGGCCCTGTTTGCCTGTCCCGGCGATATGCAAGCCACCCCAGCTCAACACGCCAGTGCTTCGGCCGCTCAGTGGCCGCGCTGCGGGACACAGCGCCACCTGCGCCACAGCTTGCAAGTCGTGCGGCAAGGCACGACCACCTCCACGACACAAGCCCCCGGTCACACCCAACTCAACACCCAAGACAGCAAAGACTGCTTGCAACAAAGCAGCCCTGGGCCTTGGGTCGTGAACCGGCTCTACACGAGTGTGGGCAACCTGGGCTCGCAGCTGCTGTGCGCGGGCTCAGGCAACCAAACCGGGCAGGCCTTGGTGGCGGGTGTCGAAGAGTGGGTGTTTCGGTTTTTGGTGCGCCACCCCAACGGCCACACACAGTGGCTTGACACAGTGGACATGGGGCCCGCAGACGCTGAGAGTTGGCAACGCGTGGTGCGCCTGGAGGTGTGCTGGGTCTTGACCAGCAGCGAATCGGGACGTGGCGGCAGCCAGGCCCACCGCATCCAAAATCCCAGGCCCACCTGCCAGCGCGGCCCCGACGGCCAGTGGCTGCCCGGCGTGGCGCGTGCCCCCAGCGACCGCCGCCTGTGGCAGCGGCACACGCACACCATGGCCTTGCTCAACACGCAAAGCGCCACCGAATGAACACCCACCGCGAACAAGGCTGGGTGTTGCCCATGGCGCTGCTCGGGCTGGCGGTGCTCAGCGGCTTGGCCGCTGGCGCGTGGCGTTATGCCCAGCAGGGGGCCCAAGGCTTGGGTCATGCCCTGCAACACGAACACAGCCGCCAACAGGCGCACGCCCAACTGCGGGCAAGTGAGTTGGCTTGGCAGCAGGGCCTGCCCGTGCCCGCCGGGGTTCAAATGACCAGCTTGCACAGCCCCGGATTGGGCGAGCCCGCCGCGGCCTGGCGGCTGCAGCGTTTCACCGCCATCGGGTCTCATGGCGACAGCCGCGTGGTTTTGCAAAGCACCTGGGTGCAGGCCTTGGACGAGCACGGCCAAGTTCGGCCGAACACCCCACCACAACGCCTGTCTTGGCGCGAGGTGTGGCCATGAGACACGAGCGCGGCTTCAGCCTGATCGAGGTGCTGTTGGTGCTGGCCATCGTGGGCCTCCTGAGCCAAGTCGCGCTGCCCCGTTACGACGCCCATGTGCAGCGCGTGCACCGCGCCCAAGTGCAACACCAGCTCTTGGCCTTGAGCCAACGCTTGACGCAGCAGCACAGCCTCTCGGGCAGTTTTGCGAGCAGCCCCCAAGCCACTCAAGACGATGTCAACGACGCTTGGCTGCGCGCACAGGGCCTGGACCGTTGGCCCACGACAAGCAGCGACGCCACGCAGCGCTACCGCATCCGTTTCGTGGACGGCGCCCCACAAGCGCAGCAACACACCTTGCTCGCCGAACCCGTGGGCGCACAAAGCAGCGACCCCTGCGGGGTGTTGATGCTCGACCAACGCCACGTGCGCGGCGCCGGTGGTGTGCTCGACAGCCGCGCCGAACTGACCCGGCGCTGCTGGTCTCGCTGAGTGCGCTATAAACCCACGCATGCACCTGCCGCACCTGCACACCGCCCAAGCCCTGGCCAAACAAGCCCTCACCCTGTCCAACCCCAACCCGCGCGTGGGGTGTTTGCTGACCGATGCCAGCGGACGTGTCTTGGGCCAAGGCCACACACAAGCCGTGGGTGGTCCGCACGCCGAGGTCATGGCGCTGCGCGACGCACAGGCCCAAGGGCACGATGTGCGAGGCGGCACCGCTTACGTGACCTTGGAGCCCTGTTCTCACCACGGGCGCACACCACCGTGTTGTGATGCTTTGGTGGCCGCAGGCCTGGCCGAGGTCGTCATCGCCACCCTGGACCCCAACC
>JBFZCK010000136.1:0-6728 GCA_041307965.1 Burkholderiales bacterium
GGTGTGGAGGTGCGTTCGCGCCTGCGCGTGAGCGAGGCTTGTCCCTTGATCTTGCCGTTCCACGCCGCCATCGACATCGCTCGCGAAGCCGCCAAGGTCAAAGCCGGCACCGAAAAAATCGGCACCACGGGTCGCGGCATTGGCCCGGCCTACGAAGACAAAATCGCCCGCCGCGCCTTGCGTGTGCAAGACCTGAAATACCCCGAGCGTTTCGCCACCAAATTGCGCGAGTTGCTGGATTTGCACAACCACGTGTTGACCACCTACCTGAGCTCGACCACCTTGGCGTGGGACGAGAAGATCGCGGCCTACATGAAAGACGGCCAGATCCAGTTCGAGCCGGTGTACGCCGAAGCCATGGCCCAAGCCGAGCTGCTCAAGCCCATGATCGCCGACGTCTCGCGCGAACTCAACGAAGCGCACGCCGCTGGTGTGAACCTCTTGTTTGAGGGCGCACAAGGCACCTTGCTCGACATCGACCACGGCACTTACCCCTTCGTGACCTCCAGCAACTGCGTGGCCGGCAATGCCGCTGCGGGTGCGGGCGTGGGCCCGGGTCTTTTGCACTACGTCCTGGGCATCACCAAAGCCTACTGCACCCGCGTGGGCGGCGGCCCATTCCCCACCGAACTCGATTGGGAAAAAGAAGGCACACCGGGTTACCACATGAGCACCGTGGGCGCCGAAAAAGGCGTGACCACCGGCCGTTCGCGCCGCTGCGGTTGGTTCGACGCGGCGCTGCTCAAGCGTAGCGCGCAGGTCAATGGTTTGTCGGGCTTGTGCATCACCAAGCTCGACGTGCTCGACGGTTTGACGGAGCTTCAGCTGTGTGTGGGCTATGAGCTCGACGGCGAGCGCATCGACATCTTGCCCATGGGCGCCGACGAGATCGCGCGCTGCCAGCCGATTTACGAGACCTTGCCCGGTTGGAGCGAGTCCTCGGTGGGCGTGACCCAGTACGATTTGTTGCCGGCCAACGCCAAGCGTTACCTGCAGCGCATCCAGGAAACCACGGGCGTGCCGATCCACGTGGTCTCCACCAGCCCCGACCGCGATCACACGATCTTGTTGCACCACCCCTACCAGGCCTGAGCCTGTGTCCCATTGACCCACTGGAGCCCGCATGCTGACCGAAGACGGAAAACACCTGTACGTGTCTTATGACGAGTACCACAACCTGATTGAAAAACTGGCCCTGCAAGTTCACCAATCGGGCTGGGAGTTCGACACCATTTTGTGTCTGGCCCGTGGCGGCATGCGCCCAGGCGACATTTTGTCGCGCATCTTCGACAAGCCCTTGGCCATCATGTCCACCAGCTCTTACCGCGCCAACGCCGGCACCGAGCAAGGCAACCTGGACATCGCGCGCTACATCACCACGCCCAAAGGTGAGATCGCTGGGCGCGTGTTGTTGGTCGACGATTTGGCCGATTCGGGTCACACGCTCAACGCCGTCATCGGCATGCTCAAGAACAACTACGCCCCCATCACGGAGCTGCGCAGCGCGGTGATTTGGACCAAGCAGGTCTCGACCTTCGCCCCCGACTATTCGGTGGAGTTCTTGCCCACCAACCCTTGGATCCACCAACCGTTCGAAGCCTATGACGACATGCGTCCCGAGCAGTTGCTCGCCAAGTGGACCTTGTAAGTGACCGAGCGCAGCACGACCCTGATTCACCACCCCTACCAAGCCCCTGAGGGGTTTGCGGCGGTGGCGCCGGCGGTACACAAAGCATCGACCGTGTTTTTCCCCAACGTGCACGCCTTGCGCACCCAGGAATGGAAAGACAAAAGCGGCTACACCTACGGCCTGCACGGCACGCCCACGACCTTTGTGCTCGAGGAGCGCATCGCCACCCTCGAGGGTGGCCGTTTCTGCGTGCTCGCCCCCAGCGGTTTGTCGGCATTGGCTTTGGTGGACATGGCGTTTTTGCGCACCGGTGATGAGCTGCTCATCCCCGACAACGCTTATGGACCCAACGGAGCGTTTGCCGAAGGGGAGTTGGCGCAGTGGGGCATCACCCACCGCCGCTACAACCCCATGGACCCCGCTGATTTGGCGGCCAAACTCTCCAGCGCCACGCGTTTGGTTTGGTTTGAAGTGCCCGGCTCGGTCACGCTCGAATACCCCGATGTGCCGGCCTTGGTGGCCGTGGTGCAAGCGGTCAATGCTCAGCGCTCGGCCGATCGACGTGTGATCACGGCCATGGACAACACCTGGGGTGCGGGCGTGGCGTTTGGTGCATTTGAGTTGGGCGTGGACGTGTCCATGCAAGCCCTGACCAAATACCCCAGCGGTGGCGCCGATGTGCTCATGGGCTCGGTGGTCACGCGCGAGCGCGAGCTGCACGAGGCGCTGCTGATGTGCCACATGCGTTTGGGCTTGGGTGTCTCGGGCAACGACACCGAGCTGGTCTTGCGCGGCCTGCACACCATGGACCTGCGCTACCACGCGCACGACGCCGCCACGCGCGCCTTGGCCCAGTGGATGCAAAGCCAGTCCGGTGTGGTTCAGGTGTTGCACCCGGCTTTGCCCGGCTCGCCCGGTCACGAGACGTGGTTGCGCGATGCGCGCGCGGCGGCTTGCTTGTTCAGCGTGGTGTTCGATGCGGCCATTCCCCAAGCGCGCATCGACGCCTTCCTGGATCGTTTGCAGCGCTTCAAGTTGGGCTGGAGCTGGGCCGGCCCCATCAGCCTGTGTGCCCCGTACCATGTGAGCGCCATGCGCACCCAGCCTTGGCCCCACGCGGGCGGCTTGGTGCGATTTGCCATCGGCCTTGAAGCCGTCTCTGATTTGCAAGCCGATTTGCAACAGGCCTGGCCTGCGTTGCAAGCCGACTGAGTTCCTTTTTTACTTCACCGAACCGAAAGACTGCTTTGGCAACACCCAATTACGGCTACGAAAAACGCCAACGCGAACTCGCCAAGAAAAAGAAGAAGGAAGAGAAACTCAAGTCCAAAACCGAGCGCAAGCAAGGCGAGGGCGATGAATCTGAGACCCCTGAGGGCACAGCATCCGACACGCCAGCCGCCGGTTCCAGCGACCCGGCCTGATTCAGCGCTCGGCGGCCAAGATGGCTTGGGCCATCAGCTCAAACGCCGCAGGGCTGTGGTCCTCCGATTCGAACACCTGCGCCTGCGGGTATTGCGCAAAGTTGCGGTCAATCGATTGGCGGTACACCGGATCGTAGTGGTCGCGCAGCAACTCGTGCACCACGGCGGGGGTTTGTCCGTCTGCCACCCATTCACTCCAGCGCTCAACCACGGCCTTGCCGCGGATGTCATTGAGGGCTTGTAGGCGCTCAACAAAGTGGGCGCTGTCTTTGACGAAGTACGCGTAGTCTTCCAACAGCAAGGCCACGCGTGCCTCGTCGGGGAGCCGCACATCGATGCAGGCGCTGGCACGCATGGCGTCGATCAAGGCGTCGGGCACGCGCACATTGCCCACTTTCTTGCTTTCACACTCCACGTAGACCACTCGGCTGGCGTCCAACTCGCGCAGGCGGGCCCAGATGCGCGTGTCAAAGTTTTTTTGGCTGGGCTGTGCTTGACCAGGGACATGTCCCAACACCGAGCTGCGGTGGCAGGCCAGGGCTTCCAAGTCCAACACCTGTGCGCCCTGTGCGGCCAAGGCCTGCAACAAACGGGTTTTGCCGCTGCCCGTGGGGCCGCAGACGACGCGGTACTGAAAAGTCGGCGCCAAGGTGGGCAGGTCTTCAACCAAGGCCGCGCGCCACGCTTTGTAGCCGCCTTCGATCAAGGTGACCTGAAATCCAATGGCGCCCAAGATGGTGGCCAACGCGCCGCTGCGGTTGCCCCCGCGCCAGCAGTACACCAGGGGTTTCCAATCGCGCGGCAAGTCGATGACCTCGCGCTCAATGTGTGCGGCGATGTTGCGCGCCGACAAGGCCGCGCCGCGTTTTTTGGCTTCAAAGGCGTTGACCTGCTTGTACATCGTGCCGATGTCGATGCGCTCTTGGTTGTTCAATGTGGGCCAGTTGACCGCGCCGGGAACGTGGTCCAGGGCGTGCTCGTCTTCGGTGCGGGCGTCGATGACGGCGTCAAAAGTGGCCAAGCGGGCCAAGGCTTGGGCGGCGGGGAGGGTATGAACAGGCATGGTCGATTATCGCGGTGAGAGCAAGCGCCGCAGGCGAGGCCAGACGTTGCGCACCATGATGGGCTGGGCTTGTTCGTTGGGATGGATGCGGTCGCTCTGGAACAGGGCCAGTGGATCTGGGGCGTCGGCCACGCCGGTCAAGAAAAACGGCACCAAGGCCACCGACTGGGCCTTGGCCACATCGCTGTACAGGCGCTTGAATGCCGCACCATACTGCGCGCCATAGTTGGGTGGCATCTCCATGCCCAACAACAAGACCCGCGCCCCGGCGGCTTTGGACAGGCGGGTCATTTCGCTCAAATTGTCTTGTGTCATGGTCAGTGGCAAGCCGCGCAGGGCGTCGTTGCCGCCGAGCTCGATCACCACCACCGCGGGTTGGTGTTGTCGCAGCAGCGCGGGCAAGCGTGAGCGTCCCCCCGAGGTGGTGTCACCACTGATGCTGGCATTGACCACGCGGGCCGCAGGCCCTTGCCGGTCGACCTCTGCTTGCAAAAGCGCCACCCAACCACTGCCCCGACGCAAACCGTATTCGGCGCTGAGCGAGTCGCCCACGATAAGCACCACCGGCGACGGGGCTTGGGCTGCGGTTTGGGCCCAAGCCATGGGCGAAAGTCCCCAAGAACAAGCCAACAGCAGCAGCGCGGTAAAGTGTCGGTGTTTCAACTGGAAAGCCCTTCAATGTCGGATGTGATGATTGCCGTGTCCCATGTGTCCAAATCGGTCAGCGATGCCACGGGCACCCTGTCGATTTTGCGCGATATCGATTTCACTCTGCGCAAAGGGGAAACCGCCGCCATCGTGGGGGCCTCGGGGTCCGGCAAAAGCACGCTCTTGTCCATCATCGCGGGCTTGGATACACCGACACAAGGCACGGTGAGCATCGACGGACAAGACCTGTTTGACCGCTCCGAAGACGAGCGTGCGGCTTTGCGGGCGGCCCAGGTGGGGTTTGTGTTCCAGAGTTTTCAGTTGTTGGGCAACCTGACCGCACTGGAAAACGTGATGCTGCCTTTGGAGTTGGCGGGACGGCGCGACGCCCGTGTGGCGGCCACGGCCATGCTCGAGCGCGTGGGCTTGGGTGAGCGTTTGGGGCACTACCCCAAGCTGCTCTCGGGCGGTGAACAGCAGCGTGTGGCCTTGGCGCGCGCCTTTGTGGTCAAGCCCGCGGTGCTCTTGGCCGATGAGCCCACGGGCAGTTTGGACTTTGCCACGGGCGAAAAAATCATGGCCCTGATGTTCGAACTCAACCAAGAACTCGGCACCACCTTGGTCATGGTCACCCACGACCGCGCCATTGCCGATCGTTGCGAGCGGCGAATCACCATCGAAGCGGGTCGCGTCGCCGACTGATCGCGCACGGGCCCAGCGCTCTGGGATAATCGGGCGCATGTCATCACCCAAAGTGCTTTTCGGCTTTCACGCCGTCGGCGTGCGCCTGAAAATGGCGCCGCAATCCATCATCGAAATTCATTTCGAGCCCACGCGCCGCGATGCGCGCATGCGCCAGTTCATCGACCGGGTCAAAGAGGCCGGCGTTCGTTTGATCGAATCCGACGGTTTGCGCATCGCCAAACTCGCCGGCAGCCACGGCCACCAAGGCGTGGCCGCCCGTGTCCAAACCATCGAGCAGGTGCACTCGCTCGACGAGTTGCTCGAAAACCTCGAAGCCTCGGGCACTGCCCAGCCGCTGATCTTGGTGCTGGACGGCATCACCGACCCGCACAACCTCGGCGCGTGTTTGCGCGTGGCCGATGGCGCGGGGGCACACGCCGTCATTGCGCCCAAAGACCACGCCGCGGGCATCAACGCCACCGTGGCCAAGGTCGCCAGTGGCGCGGCCGAGACCATGCCGTACTTCATGGTCACCAACTTGGCGCGCACCTTGAACGAACTCAAGGAGCGCAACATCTGGATCATCGGCACCAGCGACGACGCCGACAACAGCATTTACGAGGTCGACCTCAAAGGCCCCGTGGCCCTGGTCTTGGGGGCCGAAGGCGCGGGCATGCGCCAGCTCACCCGCAAGACCTGCGACGAACTCGTCAGCATCCCCATGCAAGGTGCGGTCGAGAGCTTGAACGTCTCGGTGGCCAGTGGGGTGTGTTTGTACGAGGCTTTGCGCCAGCGCCGCTGATCAACGACAGGGAGAACACCATGAACATCCAAAAAATCACCGCCATCGCTGCAGGTGTGGCGGCCTTGCTGCTGAGCTCGGCCTGCACCCAAGAGCAACAAAACAAAATCAGCCGAAGCATCCAAAACTGGACCGGCACCAATGGCGTGCTCGAGGTGTATGCGGGCGACAAAGTCGCGCGCCGTTTCCTCAAGATCGACAAAATCAGCACCGCGTTGGGCACCGACGACGGCCTGCCACGCGCTTACCGTTATGGCTACGGTGTGCTCGATGAAAACCTCAACATGCAGGTTGATGCGGGTGAGAAGAAGGTCTATTTCGAGATCAGCGATTACACCAACGCGGTGTTCTTCGAAAGCCCACGTTAAGCCCCAGGGCTGGCTGAGTCATCAGACCCAGCCCAGCATGCCCAAGCCCGCGCCCGCGCCGATCAGCCACAACAGGGGCACCTGCGTGCGCCACACCACCCCGGTGACC
>JBFZCK010000137.1:0-8127 GCA_041307965.1 Burkholderiales bacterium
GTCCATGTTTGGGTGTCGACCGTGTGGTGCCGAAGAACCGCGGTGATGCCGCGCATGGTGGCCAAGGCGCTCACACCCATCACCAACATCACCACCAAGGCCTTGAGGCTGCCACCGCCCACGCGCGCCAGCGTTTTGCTGCCGCAGCCTGAGGCAAAGACCATGCCCAAGCCAAACAGGACGCCGCCCACCAAGGCCGATAACCAGAGCAACGGACCGGTGGCGTAGATGGTTTGCTGGGGGTTGATCCAGCCCAAGCTGGACAGTGCTTGGAAGCCCAGCATGGCCAAGCCCAAGGCCAAGGCCCACATCTGTAAACGCTGGGTATCGTCCAAATTGAACCAGTCGCTCAGGGCACCCATGGTGCAAAAGCGGCTGCGTTGGATCACGTAGCCAAAGGCCAAGCAAACCAAGAAACCTGTGGCCAAAACCCAGTGTTGCAGTGTGATCAGCGCTTCGGTGCTCATGGCGTGGATTGTAGGAGCCCGGCACCGGGCGGGTGGATCAATTCAACAAGGCTTGAGCGAATTCCAAGGCATTGAAGGTTTCCAAGTCGTCCACTTGTTCCCCCACACCAATGAAGTAAATGGGGATGGGGCGCTCGCGCGCGATGGCGCAGATCACGCCGCCCTTGGCCGTGCCGTCGAGTTTGGTGACGACCAAGCCGGTCAGGCCAATCGCATCGTCAAAGGCCTTGACCTGGGCCAAAGCGTTTTGCCCCGTGTTGCCGTCGATCACCAACAAGACCTCGTGTGGGGCCGTGCCATCGGCTTTGGCGATCACGCGTTTGATTTTGCGCAGCTCTTCCATCAGGTGTGCCTGTGTGGGCAATCGACCAGCGGTGTCGATGAGCACCACATCGCGCCCTCGGGCTTTGCCCGCGCTGACCGCATCAAAGCTCACGGAAGCAGGGTCACCACCGTCTTGCGAGACGATGTCCACGGTGTTGCGGTCGGCCCAAACCCCCAGTTGCTCGCGGGCTGCGGCGCGGAAGGTGTCGGCCGCGGCCAGCAGCACGCTGGCGCCGCTGTGGGCCAGGTGTCGGGTTAGCTTGCCGATGGACGTGGTTTTGCCCGCGCCGTTGACGCCGGCGACCATGATCACCGTGGGTTGTTGCTGACCCACGCGAAGTTCGCCTTCAAGCGGTTGCAACAGGTCCACCATGGCCTCGATCAGCAAGCCCTTGACCGCGGCAGGTTCGGTGGCTTTGTGGGTTTTGACGCGCTGTTTGAGGTCGTCGAGCAAATGGGTGGTGGCGGCCACGCCCGTGTCGGCCATGAGCAAAGCCTCTTCCAAGGCCTCGTACAAAGCGTCGTCGATGCGCGTGCCGGTGAAGACGGTGGTGAAGTTGCGACCGGTTTTGCGCAAGCCGGCCTGCAGCTTGCTCAACCAGCCGCTGCGCTCAGGCGCCGCGGTCGCGGCTTCAGAGGGGGATTTTTTTCGGAAGAAAGAGAACATTTTTTCAATCACTAGAATCAGATGCATTCTATGAAACACACCAGCCCCCTGCTCAAAACCCTGTTTGTGGGCCTGTTGGCCAGCACCAGCCTGTGGTCGGCGACGGTTTGGGCGCAAGCCCAGACCTTCACCCTGAACAACGGCATGACGCTCATCGTCAAGCCGGATCGGCGAGCACCCACGGTGGCGCACATGGTCTGGGTGCGTGTGGGGGCGATGGACGAGGTTGACGGTACATCCGGCGTGGCCCACGTGTTGGAACACATGCTTTTTAAGGGCACACCCACGGTACCGGCGGGCGAGTTTTCGCGCCGGGTGGCGGCCTTGGGTGGTCGCGACAACGCCTTCACCAGCCGCGACGCCACCGCCTACCACCAGCAAGTGCCGGCCGATCAGCTCGAAGCCGTGATGCGCTTGGAGGCGGATCGCTTTGCCAACAACCAGTGGCCCGACGACGAGTTCGCGCGTGAGTTGGCGGTGGTCAAAGAAGAGCGCCGCCAGCGCACGGAAGACTCGCCCCGAGCTTTGTTCTTTGAACAATACGCCGCCGCTGTGTGGACGGCACACCCCTATCAACGCCCCATCGTGGGTTGGATGAGCGACTTGCAAGCCATGACCCCCGATGACGCACGGGCCTTTTATCGACAGTGGTACATGCCAGCCAACGCCGCGGTGGTGGTGGCGGGCGATGTGGATGTGGCGCAGGTGCGCCAGTGGGCCGAGCGCTACTACGGCACCATTCCAGCGCGCGCCTTGCCCACACGCAAGCCACGCGACGAGCCCGTGCAGCAAGGCCCCAAGCGCATCGACTACCGTGCCGCGGCCGACCAAGCCGTGGTGGTGCTGGGCTACAAAGTGCCCCATGTGGTGGACCCAGCCCAACGCAATGCGGCCACCACCGATGCCTTGGCCCTGACCCTGCTCGCTGAGGTGCTCGATGGCCACGACGGCGCCCGTTTGGGGCGGGCCTTGGTGCAAGGCCAAGGGGGACCGCGTTTGGCCGACAGCGTCAGTGCCAGCCACGGGTTGACGGGGCGAGGCCCCCAGTTGTTTTACCTGTCAGCGGTGCCGGCCAAGGGTGTGAGCCCAGAGGCGGTGATGAATGCGCTGCAAGCGCAGGTGCGGCGTGTGGCGCGCGAGGGGGTCACCGAGGCTGAACTCCAACGCGTCAAAACGCAGTGGACCGCCTCGGAAATTTACAAGCTCGACAGCGTCTTCAACCAAGCCCAAGAGTTGGGCAGCCAATGGCTCTTGGGTTGGGGTTTGGAGGGTCAGGCCCAGCTGATGGCCGCGCTGCGCGCCATCACCCCTGCACAAGTGCAATCGGTGGCGCAGCGCTATTTTGGCGACGAGCAAATGACCGTGGGGGTGTTGTGGCCCGATGCGGCCAAGCGCGCCGCCGCCACCCAGCGGCCAGCGCAAGCCCAACCCGCATTGAGGCACTGAACCATGGTTTCAATTTTTCAACACCGCCGCAGGGCCGCGCCAGCCGTCTGGGCGTTCAGCGTTGGCCTGCTGTTGTCGTCGGCTTCTCACGCCGCCATCGACATCGAGCACTGGACCGAACCCTCCGGCGCTCGCGTCTATTTGGTCTCCAGCGCCAGCATCCCCATGGTGGACGTGCAAATCGACGTGGACGGCGGTAGCCGACGTGACCCCGCCCGCCAAGCCGGTTTGGCCAGCGCCACCGCCCAACTCGTGTCCTCGGGCGTGTCTTCATGGCAAGGCCAGCCCGCGCGCGATGAAAACGCGCTCGAAGAAGCTTGGCTCGACACCGGTGCTCAGTTCGGTGCCGAGGTCACCAGTGACCGCTTCACCTTCAAGTGGCGCAGCCTGACCGACCCGACTTGGTTGTCGCAGGCCGTGGCCTTGGCGGCGCAGCAAATCGCCGCGCCCACCTTCTCAGCCAGCGTTTGGCAGCGCGACCGAGAGCGTCAAATCGCGGCTTGGCAAGAAGCCCAAAACCAACCGGACACCCACGCCGCACGGGCTTTTGACCGCGCCGTTTACGGTACCCACCCCTATGGGCAAGAAGAAACGCCGCAGACTTGGCGCGCGATCAGTGTCAGCGACATGCGCGCCCATTACCGGCGCAGCGTGCTGGCCTGTCGCGCCAGCGTCACCGTGGTGGGAGCGGTCGACAAGGCCGGCGCTCAAGCCATCGTCGGGCCCATGCTCAGAGCCATGGGGCAAGCCGCTTGCACGCCGCTGCCCGCGGTGCCTGAGGTTGTCGCCTTGAGCGCGGCCGTCGTGCGCCAAGTGCCGTTCAACAGCGCCCAAGCCCAAGTGCTGGTGGGGCAGCCGGGCATCACCCGCCGAGACCCCGATTTCTTTCCCCTTTTCGTGGGCAACTACACCTTGGGCGGCGGCGGTTTTGTGTCGCGATTGACCACCGAGGTGCGTGAAAAACGTGGCCTGAGCTACAGCGTCTACAGCTACTTCTCTCCCGCCTTGCACGCGGGGGCTTTCCAAATGGGACTGAGCACGCGGCCCGATCAAGCCGAGCAAGCGCTGGGCGTGGCGAAAGAGGTGCTCAAGGACTTTGTTGAGCAAGGCCCCACCGAAGCCGAGCTGCAAGCGGCCAAGGACTTTCTCATCAAAGGTTTTGCGTTGCGCATCGACAGCAACCGCAAACTGCTCGACAACGTGGCCAACATCGCTTGGAACGGCTTGCCCCTGAACTACCTCGACACTTGGACGCAGCAAGTTCAGGCCGTCACCACCGCCGACATCCGCCGCGCATTTCAGCGGGTTATCCAGCCCGATCGCATGGTCACGGTGGTGGTGGGTGGGCGCTGAGTCAGCGGTTAAGCTCTCAGCATGAACACCAAGACCGCCACTTCAACGGCCCACGCACCTCAAGCGGTGCGCATCATCGGCGGACGCTGGAAACGCACCCCCCTGCCCGTGCCGCACAAACCCGGTTTGCGGCCCACGCCCAGCCGCGTGCGCGAAACCCTCTTCAACTGGTTGGGCCAAGACCTGAGCGGCTGGCGGTGCTGCGATGTGTTCGCTGGCAGTGGCGCGTTGGGTTTGGAGGCCGCCTCGCGCGGTGCGGCCCATGTGAGTTTGGTCGAGCAAGACGCCACGTTGGTGGCCAATTTGCAGCGTGTGTGTACCCAGCTCAAAGCCTCGGGCGTGTCGGTGCAGCGCGGCGACGGCGTGGCGGTGCTGCGCACGCTCAACGCGCTGGACGTGGTCTTCATTGACCCACCGTTTGGCGATGGCCCCACGGTGGTCGAGCAGGCCTTGCGCGCCGCGGCCCAGGCGATCACGCCTGAGGGTTGGGTCTATTTGGAATCGCCCCAGCCTTGGGGTGCTGAGGCCTTGGCGCCACTGGGTTTGCTGCCCCACAAACAAGGGCGCGCTGGGGCGGTTCATTTTGCTTTGCTCGCCAAAGCCCCGGCTTTGGGATAATCCGCCCATGAACCCCGTGCCCCACACCGGCCCCCGCATCGCTGTGTACAGCGGTACCTTTGATCCCTTGACCTTGGGCCACGAAGACGTGGCCCTGCGTGCGGCAGCGGTGTTTGACCGGGTCATTGTGGCTGTGGCCCGCGCTCACCACAAAAAGACCCGTTTCAGCTTGGACGAGCGCTTGGCCATGGTGCAAGCCTTTGCCGATGCACATGCGCCCGGTCGGGTGCTGGCCTTGCCCTTTGAGGGGCTGATCATGGACTTTTGCCGCGAGCAGGGCGCTTGCGCTGTGGTGCGTGGTGTTCGCAACCTCAGCGACTTCGATTACGAAAGTCAGATGGCGGCCATGAACCGCAAACTCAACCCGGCGGTGGACACCGTCTTGCTATTGCCGCAAGCCGACCTGCAATGCATCTCCAGCACCTTGGTGCGCGAAATCGCGCAGCTCGGTGGCGATGTGCGCGGTATGGTCAACGCCGATGTGGCCCAGCGTTTGGGTTCGGTGTGAGGGGTCGACGATGGCGCTGATGATCACCGACGAATGCATCAATTGCGATGTGTGTGAGCCGGAGTGCCCGAACGACGCCATTTACATGGGCGAGTTGTTTTACGAAATCAACCCGCACAAGTGCACCGAGTGCGTGGGTCATTTTGACGAGCCCCAGTGTGTGCAGGTGTGTCCCGTGGCGTGCATCCCCGTCAACCCCGAGCACGTCGAAACCCAAGAAACGCTCTGGCAGAAATTCCAACGCTTGCAATCCGCTGCTTGATCAAGCCGCTGGTGGCGCGTCGGTGCTGGGTTTGGGTGGCTTGGGGCGTGGGGGCTTGCTGGTGTGAATCAAGACTGTGGCCTTGTCCATCTCTCCTGCGATCAAATGGGGCAAGGCCTTGAGGGCGCGGTCCAAGCCTTGGCCAATGGCGATGCGGTCGTCGAGTTGGGGTTTTTTCAAGACCCAATTCGCGACCTCGTTTTTGTCGCCCGGGTGGCCAATGCCGATGCGCAAACGCCAGTAATCTGGGCTGCCGAGTTGGCTGTGGATGTCGCGCAAACCGTTGTGGCCGGCGTGCCCCCCTGCGCGCTTGAGCTTGACCTCACCGGGCGGTAAGTCCAGTTCGTCGTGGGCGACCAAGATGTGTTCGGGCGCGATCTTGAAAAACCGCGCCAAGGCCCCCACCGATTTGCCCGACAGGTTCATGAAGGTCTGTGGCTCGAGCAGCCACAGGTTCTGGCCGTTGACGCTGGTGCGTGCCACGGTGCCGAAATAGTTGCGGTCCAGGGCCAGCGGGGCTTTGAGCACGCGCGAGACCTCGTCGACCCACCAAAACCCCGCGTTGTGGCGGGTGTCTTCGTAGTCGGGGCCGGGGTTGCCCAAGCCAACGATGAGTTTGATCATGAAAGGATTATCCGCAAACGACAACGGCCCGCCAGGGGCGGGCCGTTGAGCGAGCAGGGCGAAGAATTACTTCTTGCCTTTGCCCTTGGCTTTGGGGTCCACCGCAGCGGCCACGGGCGCAGCCACCAACAGTTCTTCCACAGGTGCGACCATCGATGCGACGGTCTGGTCACCACGGCCGTGGTTCACCACTTTCACGCCAGCGGGGAGCTGGATGTGGCTGACGTGAACGCTGCCGCCTTTGGTGGCTTTGCTCAGGTCAACGGTGATGTGCTCGGGCAACTGGGTGGCCAAGCACTCGACTTCGATCTCGGTCATCACGTGGTTGACCACGCACTTGTCTTCTTTGACGGCAGGCGACTGCTCGGCACCGACGAAGTGCAAAGGCACTTTTTTGTGCAAACGGGTCTTGGCGTCCACGCGCTGGAAGTCCACGTGCAGGACGAGTTGTTTGAAGGGGTGGTATTGCACGTCGCGCAGGATGACCTTTTCGGTCTTGCCGGCGAGTTCCATGTCCAGCAAAGAGGCGTGGAACGCTTCTTTTTTCAGGGCATGCCACAAAGCGTTGTGGTCAATCTCGATGTTGACGGGGGCGCTGGCGCCACCGAAGACGATACCGGGCGCACGGCCGGTGTTGCGCAGACGGCGGCTCGCACCCGTACCCTGCTTGTTGCGCTCAAAAGCGACGAATTGCATAGTCTTCTCCAGTTGAGGGGTCTCGCGACCAAGACGCCTCGGGTTTAAAAAGAGCGGGCCACCACAGCGGTGGCTGCTCACACGTTGTTGCTGCGCAGGGCCTTAAAACAGGTTGTCCTGATCAGCAAACAAACTCATGACCGACTCTCCAGAGGCAATGCGCGCGATGGTTTCGGCCATCAGCGGCGCCACGGAGAGTTGGCGGATTTTGGGGCAAGCCTGAGCGGCTTGGCTCAGGGGAATGGTGTTGGTGACCACCACTTCGTCCAAGGCGTCGCCTTTGGCGATGCGCTCAATGGCGGGGCCCGAGAAAATGGGGTGGGTGCAATAAGCGTAGACGTGTTTGGCGCCGCGCTCCTTGAGCACCTCGGCGGCTTTGACCAGCGTGCCAGCGGTGTCGATCATGTCGTCCATGATCACGCAGTTGCGGCCATCGATGTCGCCAATGACGTGCATCACTTCGGACACGTTGGCCTTGGGGCGGCGCTTGTCGATGATGGCCATGTCGCAGTTGAGCTGTTTGGCCAAAGCACGCGCACGCACCACACCACCCACGTCGGGCGAGACGAC
This sequence comes from Burkholderiales bacterium, assembly GCA_041307965.1. Classification (GTDB taxonomy): domain Bacteria; phylum Pseudomonadota; class Gammaproteobacteria; order Burkholderiales; family Burkholderiaceae_C; genus Hydrogenophaga. Next base: position 7,536 of record JBFZCK010000137.1, read on the forward strand.
CAAGAGGTCTTCGTAATTCTTGGCAGTCAAATCGCGCAGCAAGACGGGCGAGGCGTAGATGTTGTCGACGGGGATGTCGAAGAAACCTTGAATTTGGTCGGCGTGCAAGTCCATGGTCAAGACGCGGTCCACGCCCACGGCTTGCAGCATGTTGGCCACCACCTTGGCGGTGATGGGCACGCGGCTCGAGCGTGGTCGGCGGTCTTGGCGGGCGTAGCCAAAATAGGGGATGACCGCCGAGATGCGCGAGGCCGACGCACGCTTGAGGGCGTCGACCATGATGATGAGTTCCATCAGGTTCTCATTGGTCGGTGCGCAAGTGGACTGGATCACAAACACTTCGCGTGTGCGAACGTTTTGCGTGATTTCAACCGTGACTTCGCCGTCAGAGAAGCGGCCCACGTTGGCCGAGCCCAATTGGGTGCCCAAGTGTTGAGCGATTTCAGCGGCAAGCACCGGGTTGGCGTTGCCCGTGAAGATCATGAAATCCGGGGGTTGAACTTGCATGTTGATTTCACTGAAATGGTTTGGCAGGGGAGGAAGGACTCGAACCCTCGCATGCCGGAATCAAAATCCGGTGCCTTTACCAACT
>JBFZCK010000138.1:0-2536 GCA_041307965.1 Burkholderiales bacterium
CGCGGCTGGGCGCGCAGTGGGGCTACGACGAAATCAATTTGAACTGCGGCTGCCCCTCCGATCGGGTGCAGCGCGGTGCTTTTGGCGCGTGTTTGATGAACGAGCCGAAGACCGTGGCCGATGGCGTCAAAGCCATGCGCGACGTGGTCGATGTGCCCGTCACCGTCAAACACCGCATTGGCATCGACCGCATCGAGAGCTACGGCTTTGTTCGCGACTTTGTGGGCACTGTGGCCGAGGCCGGTTGTGAGGTCTTCATCGTGCACGCGCGCAACGCTTGGCTCGACGGCCTGTCGCCCAAAGAAAACCGCGAAATCCCGCCGTTGCGTTACGAGCTGGCGCACCAACTCAAGCGCGATTTCCCGTCGCTCACCATTGCCGTCAACGGCGGCATCAAGACCAACGAGCACATCCGCGAGCACTTGCAGCAAGTCGATGGTGTGATGGTGGGGCGTGAGGCCTATTACAACCCTTGGATCTTGAGCACCTGGGACGCCGCCTTTTTTGGTGATGAGCACACCTTGCCCGATCGTGATGCGGTGGAGGAGGCCATGGTGATGTACATGGAGCGGGCCCACGCCGAGGACGGCTGTCCTTGGTATCCGATTGCCCGACACATGCTCGGCCTGCACCACGGTCAGCGGGGCGGTCGTTTGTGGCGACAGGTTTGGAGCGACCACCGTTTAAAACCCCTGCCGCCGCGTGAGGTTTGGGCTTTGGCCCGCGCTGCCTTGTCGCGTGGTGCAGCCGTGCCCGAATCGGTGGATACACCATGAACGCGCCGATTCACACGGCGCAACACCGGCGCTGGGCGCTGTTTTTGATTTGGCTCACCCCTTTGCTGTGGACGGTCAACATCGTGGTGGCCCGCACCGCGCCAGGCTTGGTCTCTGCCAACGTCTTGGCCTTGGGGCGCTGGGCTTTGGCGGGGGTGTTGCTGGCTTGGGTGGCGCGACAAGAACTGTGGAGACACCGCCAAGCGATCTGGGCGGCGCGATGGCAATACCTGGCCTTGGGGACTTGCGGCATGTGGATTTGCGGCGCTTGGGTCTATTGGGCGGGCGAGTCGACCACGGCCATGAACATCTCACTGATTTATGCGGCCTCGCCCGTGATGATCGCCTTGGGCGCCGTCTGGTGGTTGGGCGAGCGCTTCTCCCTGCGCCAATCTTTGGGCGTGGTGCTGGCCATGGCCGGCGTCGTTCACGTGGTGGTGCAAGGCCAATGGCGCGCCTTGGCCGAGGTCCAGTGGGTGCTGGGCGATCTGCTGATCGTGGTGGCCGCCATGTCGTGGGCCGCTTATGCCTTGATGCAAAAGAAATGGGTTTCCCCCTTGGGGTCAACCGCCCGTTTGGCGGCCATGTGTGCCGGTGGCGTGGTGGTCTTGCTGCCCTTTGCGTTGTGGGAGTTGACACTGGAGAGCACACCACCCTTGACCCCGACCGCCCTGTGGCTGATGGTCTTGGCTGCCCTCTTGCCGGGCGTGGTGGCGTATTGGGTTTACGGGTGGACGCAAAAGGTCTTGGGTGCCAGTCGCGTGGCAGTGACGCTGTACCTGGGGCCGCTGTACACCGCCGTGGCCGCGTGGTTGATTCTGAACGAGCCCATGGGCTGGTTTCACTTGTTGGGTGGCTTGATGATTTTGGCGGGCGTTGGCTTGGTCATGGCCGCACCCGCCAAACCCGCGCAGCGCTGAGGCGGCTCAGCCCGCGGCTTGCAAGCCGTTGGCGAAATGCTCGCGCACGCGTTGTGCGCTCAGGGCAGGGTCGCGTTGGAGCAAGGCCTGAACAATCGCTCGGTGTTCTTGTAGCGATTCGGCCAGGCGCCCCGTTTTGAGCAGGGAGTTGTGGCGGTTGAGCTTCATGACCTTGCGCAGGTCGGCCACCATTTGGTCGCGCCAGCGGTTGTCGGCAATCGCCAGCACGCGCATGTGAAAGCGCTCGTTGATGGCAAAAAACCGGTCGGTTTGTTCCACCGCCGATTCCAGTTCTTGGTGCAGCGCTTTCAATTCTTGAAGTTCGTCGTCGGTGGCGCACTCGGCGACCACGGCCGCGGCATCGGCCTCTAGCAGGGACAGCAGGTGGTAGACATCGCGTTGGTCTTTTTCGTTGACCTCGGTGACATAAGCGCCACGGCGCACCTTCATCGTGACCAAACCTTCGGCGGCCAACACCTTCAAGGCCTCGCGCATGGGGGTGCGGCTGATGCCGTACTCCTCGGCCAGGCGCATCTCATCGATCCAGCTGCCGGGTTCGAGCTCGCGGGCAAAAATGCGCTGCCGAAGCAATTCGGCCACCTCTTCATAGAGGGCGCGGGGGGTCAAAGTCAGGGCTGCCATGGATTGGATTGTAAGCCGATCGAATATTTCTGCATCAATAATTATGAATGATACAATGCCGCCAGCCCATTTGGGCACGCCGACCGATCATTTTTTCGAGCGAAATCCATGAGCCAGACACCCTTCGCCTTCAACGCCAGCAACCTTGACGCCTGGGCCAAAGCGGCCGCCAAATCCGCGCCAGGCGGCAACGTCGAC
>JBFZCK010000139.1:0-3616 GCA_041307965.1 Burkholderiales bacterium
GGTGCCGACGTGATGATGGGCCATGACCCCGACTGCGCCCGTTGGATCCGCAAGTTCCGTCAAGACCCACCGGCCGGTGCCGATGGCGCCCCCGGTCGTGGTCGTCGCGACACCAGCCGCCGCCGTTCCAGTTAAGGACCCACCGACACCATGAGTGAATCGAACGACGCGCTGATTGTTTTCACCCCCTCGGGCCGCCGTGGGCGCTTTCGCATCGGCACGCCTGTGTTGCAGGCCGCCCGCTCCTTGGGCGTGGACATCGACTCGGTCTGTGGCGGCCGCGGCATTTGTGGCCGCTGCCAAGTGGTGGTGTCCGAGGGCGACTTTCCCAAGCACGGCTTGACGTCCAGCGCGGCAAGCCTGTGCGCGCTCACCGAGGTGGAGCGCGGTTTCGAGGGCGAGCGCCCCTTGGTCGAGGGCCGCCGTTTGTCTTGCCACGCCAAGATCGAAGGTGACGTGGTCATCGACGTGCCGCCCGACAGCCAGGTTCACAAACAGGTGGTTCGAAAGGCCGCTGAAGCGCACGACCTGGTACTCAACCCCTTGGTCAGCCTGCACTATGTGGAGGTCCAAGAGCCCGACATGCACGACCCGTCGGGCGACTTGCGTCGCTTGGAAGATGCGCTCGAATTCGAGTGGGGCTTGACCGATTTGGGTTGCGACCTCAAGGTGCTGCAAGTGCTGCAACCAGTCTTGCGCAAAGGGGGTTGGAAGGTCACCGTGGCGGTGCATTCGCGCCAGCGCATCATCGCGGTGTGGCCCGGCCTTCACAAACACCTGTTCGGTATGGCGGTGGACGTGGGCTCCACGACCATCGCCGCCCATTTGTGCAACCTGGAAACAGGGGAAGTGGTGGCCTCGGCCGGGGTGATGAACCCACAGATTCGCTTTGGCGAAGACCTGATGAGCCGCGTCTCTTACGTGATGATGAACCCCGGCGGCGAGGTCGACATGACGCACGCCGTGCGCGCAGCGCTCAACGAACTCGCCCGTGACGTTGCCGCTCAGGCGGGCATCACGGCCCAAGACATTTTGGAAGCCACGTTCGTCGGTAATCCCATCATGCACCACCTGCTGATGGGCATCAACCCGGTGGAGCTCGGCGGTGCGCCGTTTGCTTTGGCGGTGGACCGCGCCATGGACGTCTCGGCCAGCGAGATCGACCTGGAATTGCACCCCGGTGCGAGGGTCTACGTCCTGCCCTGCATCGCGGGCCACGTGGGTGCCGACACCGCGGGCATGCTGCTCGCCGAGCGGCCCGACCTCACCGACAAAATCACCCTGCTGGTGGATGTGGGCACCAACGCCGAAATCGTCTTGGGCAACAACCAGCGTTTGCTGGCCTGCTCCAGCCCCACGGGGCCGGCCTTCGAGGGCGCGCAGATCAGTTGTGGGCAACGCGCCGCGCCCGGCGCGATCGAGCGCCTGCGCATCGATCCCGCGACCTTGGAGCCGCGCTTCAAGGTGATCGGCTGCGACCTCTGGTCCGATGAAGCTGGTTTTGCCGACGCCATCGGCGCCACCGGTGTGACGGGTGTGTGCGGCTCGGGCATCATCGAGGCCATGGCCGAGATGTACCTCAGCGGCGTCATGCGCCACGACGGCATCATTGACGGCAACAAAGCCGAGCTGAGTCCCCGCATCCAGTCCGACGGCCGAACCTTTTGCTACGAATTGCTGGCGGCCACCGGTGACCGCCCGGCCTTGCGCATCATGCAAAACGACGTCCGCGCCATCCAACTGGGCAAGGCCGCGTTGTACGCCGGTGTGCGTTTGTTGATGGAGCGCATGGGCGTTGAAAAAGTGGATGCGGTGCGGCTCGCCGGCGCCTTTGGCAGCCACATCGACGTGAAGTACGCCATGGTGCTGGGCTTGATCCCGGACTGCGACTTGGCCCACGTGAGCTCGGCGGGCAACGCCGCCGGCACGGGTGCGCGCATGGCCTTGCTCGACGTTCAAGCCCGCACCGATATCCAAAACTTGGTGCGCCGGGTCGACAAAATCGAGACCGCGGTGGAGCCGCAATTCCAAGCGTTTTTTGTCGAAGCCATGGCCATTCCGCACCTCAACGACCCCTTCACCGAATTGCAAAAAGCGGTGGTGCTGCCCGAGCGGGTGGTGGTGGAGGCCAGTGCCAAGAGCCGGCGCGGTCGGCGCGGTTGAGCGGCTGGGGCGGCCAGCCACTGTGAAACAATGGGGGTCTGATTGTTGACCCACTAGAGCCCCATGAACACGACCGCCGCGCCCAACCGTTTTTCACACCTGCTGGCCACCCGCCCTTGGCTGCTGGCCGATGGCGCCACTGGCAGCAACCTCTTTGACATGGGCTTGGTGTCGGGCGACGCCCCCGAGCTGTGGAACGAAGAACACCCCGATCGCATCGCCCGCTTGCACCAGAGCTTCGTGGACGCGGGCGCAGACATTGTGCTGACCAACACCTTTGGCGGCACCCGCTACCGACTCAAGCTGCACCAAGCGCAAGACCGGGTGCACGAACTCAACGTCAAGGCCGCGGGCATTGCGCGGGGCGTGGCCGACGCGGCGGGCCGCCCGGTGGCGGTCGCCGGCAGCATCGGGCCCACGGGCGAAATCATGGCGCCGATCGGCAGCTTGAGCGCCGAAGACGCCCAGGCCGCGTTCGCCGAACAGGCCCGCGCTTTGGCCGAGGGCGGTGTGGACGTCTTGTGGATCGAGACCATGTCTTCGCGAGAAGAGGTGGAAGCGGCGGTGGCCGGTGCGGCCACGGTCGGCCTGCCCATCGTGGTCACCGTGAGTTTTGACACCAATGGGCGCACCATGATGGGTCTGTCGGCCCACGATTTGGCCCAGATCGAACAAGCCTCGCCGCACAAGCTGGCGGCTTGCGGCACCAATTGCGGTGTGGGCGCGTCCGAGGTGGTGGCCTGCATCCGCAACTTGGCCGAAGCGGCCGGTCCGGACGTGGTGCTGGTGGCCAAAGGCAATTGCGGCATTCCGCAGTTCGTGGGCGGCAGCATTTGTTACAACGGCACGCCCGAGCTGATGGCGCTGTACGCGCGCATGGCGTTTGACGCTGGGGCACGCATCATCGGCGGCTGCTGTGGCACCTCGCCCAAACACCTCGCGGCCATGCACCAAGCGCTGCTCAGCCACACCCGCCAAGCTTCGCCCAGTTTGGAGCAAATCGAGTCGCAACTCGGCGAGGTCTCCACCGGTGCCAAAGCGCAATGGTCGGGCCAACAAAGCCGCGAAGCTGGGGCCGCCCCCGGGGCGAATTTGCAGCGCGGTTCGGGCCGCCGCCGCGCCGCCACGGGGACCGACAAGCCCACCCCCAGCGCCTGACCTCGGCGCGGGCCACCGGGGTGGCGGGGGATGTCGTAAAAGCGTTCGTGTGTGACGTTATCCGCATGGTCATCGGACGGGACTGCGGCGAACATGGCTCACCTGCCGCAAGGCCTTTGAACGCCTTGTTCGCCCAACCCACACCCCACGTCCAACATGTACGACCGCCAGCACCTGATTGAACAAACCGACCCCGAGCTGTTCGCCGCCATCCAGGCCGAGAACGCCCGCCAAGAGCACCACATCGAGCTGATCGCCAGCGAGAACTACGCCTCGCCCGCCGTCATGGCCGCGC
>JBFZCK010000140.1:0-4094 GCA_041307965.1 Burkholderiales bacterium
GCTGGCGCTCCACCACGATTTGGGTGGCGATGCCGGCGTGGTCGGTGCCGGGGATCCACGCGGTGTTGTGGCCCAGCATGCGGTGGTAGCGCGTCAACGAGTCCATGATGGTCTGGTTGAACGCGTGGCCCATGTGCAGCGTGCCGGTCACGTTGGGGGGCGGCAACTGGATGCAAAAAGCGGGCGCGTCGGCCTGGGCTTGGCCCGTGCCGCGGTGGCCAGCCACGCCGTAGCCTCGGCGTTCCCATTCGGGGCCCCATTGGGCCTCCAGCGCGGCGGGTTCAAACGATTTGGAGAGGCTGTTCAAGCCGGTTTGGTTCAGAGCATCGGTCATGCCGAATTTTATTCGACCCCACGTGCTTGATCGCCGCCGTCAGCCGCTTGCCTGAGATTTAGGTTATCTTTGAGAGTTCTGTCATTTGTAGCTGCGATGACATTTCCATTTAACCCACCGGAGTTTTGACATGAGCACCTTAAAAGGTTCCAAAACCGAAGCTTGTTTGAAAGACGCGTTTGCGGCCGAAGCCCAAGCGAACCGACGCTACATTTACTTCGCCAACAAGGCCGACATTGAAGGCGAGAGTGACGTGGCGGCGCTGTTCCGCGCCACCGCCGAAGGCGAAACCGGACATGCCTTGGGCCATTTGGAGTTTTTGGAAAAATCGGGCGACCCCATCACCGGCATGCCCATCGGCACCACGCGTCAGAACCTAGATTCGGCGGTGGCTGGCGAGACGCACGAGTACACCGACATGTACCCCGGCATGGCGAAAATTGCCCGCGATGAGGGCTTTGATGAAGTGGCCGATTGGTTCGCCACCCTGGCCAAAGCCGAACGCTCGCACGCCAACCGCTTCCAAAAAGCGCTCAACGAATTGGTGGACTGATGCGCGGCGCCCTGAGCGCTGCGCCAAGGACGAAACGATGCCCAGAGAAGGCAATTTAGAAGCCCCCACGCGGCTGGCTTTGGATTGGCAAAACCCCGACTTCTACAACGAAGCCCAGTGCCAGGACGAGCTCGCGCGCGTCTTCGATATTTGCCACAGCTGTCGACGTTGCGTGGGCTTGTGTGGCGCTTTTCCAACGTTGTTCGACCTCATCGACGAGAGTCCCACGATGGAGGTCGACGGTGTGGATCGGACCGACTTCGGTTCGGTGGTGGACCAGTGTTACCAGTGCGACCTGTGCTATTCGACCAAGTGCCCCTACACCCCGCCCCACGAATGGGGCGTGGACTTCCCACACCTGATGCTGCGCGCCAAAGCCATTCGTTTTGAGCAAGGATCGGTTAGCCGGGCGGAGCGTTTGCTGGCGTCGACCGACACCATCGGCTCCTTTGCGGGCATTCCCATCGTGGTGCAAACGGTCAACGCCATCACCCAAAACCCCACGGCGCGGCAGTGGATGCAAAACACCTTGGGTGTGGATGCCCACGCGTGGGTGCCCGAATTGGCCCGCACCACCTTTCGGGCATCGGCCGCGCCCGCGCAAAGCACCGAGGTGCTCGGCCATGGGCGAACACCCGGCAAGGTGGCGCTGTTTGCCACGTGCTTCATCAACCACCACGAGCCGTCCATTGGGCACGACTTGCTCAAGGTCTTGAACCACAACGCCATTCCCTATGTCTTGGTGGACCGCGAGCAGTGCTGCGGCATGCCGCAGTTGGAGCTGGGCGATTTGGCTTCGGTGCGAACCGCCCAAGAGGCCAACATCCCAGTGATGGCGCGTTACGCCCGTGAAGGCTATGCCCTGATGGCCGCGGTCCCCAGTTGCGCCTTGATGTTCAAGCAGGAGCTGCCGCTCATGTTTCCCCATGACGCCGATACCCAGCTCGTCAAAGACGCCCTGTGGGACCCTTTTGAATACCTGATGGGCCGGCACCGAGAAGGCTTGCTCAAGACCGACTTCACCGAGCCCTTGGGGCGCGTGGCCTACCAAATCCCTTGTCACGGCCGGGTGCAAAACATCGGTCGAAAAACCGAGGCGTTGCTCAAATTGGTGCCGGGCACCGAGCTGCACACCATCGAGCGCTGCTCGGGCCACGGCGGCACCTTTGGGGTGAAGTCGGGCAAGCACAGCGTGGCCATGCGATTGGGCAAACCCGTGGTCAAGGCCTTGGCCCAAATGGACGACGGATCCCCCCCCGACACCTTGAGCTCCGACTGCCCCTTGGGCGGTCATCATTTGGCGCAAGGCTTTGAGGACCAGCAGCTGGGTGCGCCCGAGTTGCGGCACCCCATCAGCTTGCTGCGCAAAGCCTACGGACTCTCCTGAGAACACCATGCAACTGACCGGACACATCACCCGCGAGAGCCTCATGAGCTTGGAGGCTTACAGCCAGTGGCGCACCGAACACCGTCGCGCCTTGGTGGTGCACCGCGAGCTGCGCAGCGTGCGCTTGGGTGAGCACCTGAACCTGCAATTTGAGAGCGAGACCACCATCCGCTACCAAATTCAAGAGATGCTGCGCATCGAAAAAATCTTCGAAGCGCCCGACATTCAGCACGAGATCGACGCCTACGCCCCCTTGGTGCCCAGCGGCCACAATTGGACGGCCACGCTGCTCATCGAATACACCGAAGCCCATGAACGCCAGCGCGAGTTGGCCCGTTTGATCGGTGTGGAAGACCGGCTGTTTGTGGAGGTGGAGGGCCACGCCCGCGTGTACGCCATTGCCGATGAGGACATGGACCGCGAAAACGAACACAAGACCTCGGCGGTGCACTTTGTGCGTTTTGAGCTCGACGCGGCGATGCGGGCCTCGGTCAAGGCCGGCGCAGGCGTTAAGCTCGGGTGCGATCACACCCATTACCCGGCCCACGTGGCCATTGCCGCAGAAACCTTGTCCAGCTTGGCCGGCGATCTGCGGTGATCCCCTAAGGAAGACCATGCTGTTTGTGCTGTCCCCCGCCAAAGCGCTGGACTACGAGACCCCCGCCGTCACGAGCCGCCACACCGCGCCGTTGTTCGTGGACCAATCCAAAGCCCTGATCGAAGTCCTGCGAGGTTATTCGCCCCAAGGCATTGCCGAGCTGATGGATCTGTCGGACACCTTGTCCGGTTTGAACGTGGCGCGTTACCAAGCGTGGGTCCCCAAGTCCACCGTCAAAAACGCCAAGCAAGCCGTGCTGGCCTTCAATGGCGATGTGTACGACGGTTTGAGTGCCAAGACCCTGAGCGCGGCCGACCTCGATTGGCTGCACGAGCACCTGGGCATCTTGAGCGGTTTGTACGGCGTGTTGCGGCCTTTGGATTTGATGCAGCCCTACCGATTGGAAATGGGCACGAAGCTGCCCACCGCCAAGGGCAAAAACCTCTACCAGTTTTGGGGCCGCACCATCGCTGAGCACCTCGATGAGCGTGCCGGCGCTTTGGGCGAGCCTTTGATTGTGAACTTGGCCAGCGAAGAGTATTTCAAGTCGGTGGACCGCAAGGCCTTGAAAGCGCCTGTGTTGACCTGCGTGTTTGAAGAGCGCAAGGGCGACCAGCACAAGGTGGTGAGTTTCATGGCCAAGCGCGCGCGCGGCTTGATGGTGCGTTACGCCGTGGAGCACCGCGTGAGCCGCCCTGAGCAATTGCAAGGCTTCGACACCGATGGCTACCAATTCGCCCCAGCCGCCTCCAGCGCCGATCGCTGGGTGTTTCGCCGACCTTATCCCGAAAAATGAACGCACTGGGCTTGAACGCCTGGCTCACGCCCGTCTGCCGCTGGCAAGACGACGCGGGGGTGCCAGCGGGCCGCTGGGCCGTGGCCACTTCGGCACAAGCCCCAGCGCGTTGGAGCGCGGACGAATGGGCCGAGGTGTGCGCGACGTGGGCCGCGGTCGTGTGGCCTTCTCTGGCCGAGTTTCGACGCACGGTGCGCGCTTGGGCGGACGCCCGCGGCTGGGGCGCACAAGCCGTGGGCAGTGCCGCTGCCATCACGCGTTGGGAGGGCAACGGCGAGCGCTCGGTGTCCCAGCGCCGAGCCGAACCGGGCACGTCCTTGGACCGCATGGCCCTGGTCTGTGAAGCCAACCAACCCGAGGCTTCGCGCTTGCAAGCGGCCTTTCACGAAGCGCCGGTGAGCGAAGTGTTGTGGACGCGCCGCTGGT
>JBFZCK010000141.1:0-3499 GCA_041307965.1 Burkholderiales bacterium
CAGTTGTCGGCCGAAAAGCCGGTGGCCAGCATCCAGCGCTCTTCTTGGGCAAAGTGTTCTTCGGTGTGGGCAATGAACTCGCGGTAGAGCGCGAGCTGTTGGTCCACGGGCGTGTCGATCAGTCGGTTGACGATATCGGTGAACTCGGCGTGGGTTTCGTCCATGCGGTCGTCGCCGGTGTGGAGTTCGGCCGACCATTGCAGACCGCCGTTGGGCAAGAGGTGGGTGGTGGGGGTGTTCATGTCCCTAATTTATCATCGTGCCCATGAACCTGTTCAAACGTCTGGTATGGGCTGTGGTGGTGTTGGCGTGCGCTGGCGCCCCGATGGCTTGGGCACAAAATTTTGCTGCGCGGGTGGTGACCGTGTCCGACGGCGACACGGTCTGGGTCACTCCCGTGCAATCTCAGCGCCGCTTGAAGCTGCGGATGCAGGGCATCGATGCCCCCGAGCGTTGCCAGCCCGGCGGTGAGGCCTCGACCCGCGCTTTGCGCGAACTCTTGCTCAACCAAACGGTGGAGGTCGAGGTGAGCGGGCAAGACGATTACCAGCGCGGGTTGGCCCGCATCCGCTTCCAAGGCAAGGACGTGGCGGCTTTTATGGTGTCACAAGGCCATGCGTGGTCGTACCGATTCAAAAGCGACCCAGGCCCTTATGTACGCGAAGAGCAAGCGGCCCGGCAAGCGCGGCTGGGGGTGTTTGCCCAAGCTCGAGCCGAGCGGCCTTACGACTTCCGTCGCCGCCACGGCCCTTGTGAGTGATCAGCCCGCGTGCGACTGACCGCAGACCGGGCATTGGGGGTTGGCGCTCAAGCGGATGGTGCTGGTGCTCATGTCCCGACCATCGAGCATCCAAAGCCGCCCCACCAAGCTCGAGCCCATGCCGGTGATGAGTTTGATGGCCTCGGCCGCTTGTAAGCTGCCCACGATACCCACCAGTGGGGCAAGCACGCCCATGGTGGCGCATTGGACCTCTGTGGCAGCCTCGTCGGGCGGGAACACGCAGGCGTAGCAAGCGCTGCCGCTTTGGCGGGCGTCGTACACGCTGACCTGAGCGTCCATGCGGATGGCCGCGCCACTGACCAAGGGCTTGAGGTGCTGCACACAGGCGCGGTTGATGGCTTGGCGCGTGGCGTAGTTGTCGGTGCAGTCCAGCACCACATCGGCTTGTGACACGGCGCGATCCAGCCAAGCGGCGTCGGCACGGGTGTGGTGGGTGTGCACGCGCACCTCGGGGTTGATGGCGGCCACGGCTTGGGCCAAGGAGTCGACTTTGGCTTGGCCCACGCGGTCTTGGGTGTGGGCGATTTGGCGTTGCAGGTTGGACAACTCGACCGTGTCGGGGTCCACCACCGTGAGTTGGCCCACGCCCGCGCTGCCCAAGTACAAAGCGGCGGGCGAACCCAATCCGCCGGCCCCCACGATCAGCACATGGGCTTGGAGCAGGGCGTTTTGCCCTTCGATGCCGATCTCGTCGAGCAGGATGTGGCGCGAGTAGCGCAGCAGCTGGCTGTCGTCCACAGCGGGCTCACGGGGCTTTGGTGTCCTCGGGGCGCACGCTGAGGGTTTTGCTGGTGATGACCGGCAGGCGCTTGAGGTGGTTGAGGGCTTGTTGCAGTTGGAAGTCTTTCTCACTGCCGAGCTCGGGCACCAAACGTTGACCTGGGTTTTTGCGCGCCTCTTCTTCCAAACGCTGGCGGGTTTGCTCGCGCTCGTTTTCGCGGGCCTGTTCGGTGGCGCGTTGGGCGTCGGTCATGGGCGATGGCGTGCTGCCGTCGCTCAGGTGTTTTTGCAAGTCGGCTTCACGGGTGCGCAAGCCCGCCAAGACGTTGCCCTGCTCGGTTTCGTCCACCATGATGTCGGGGACGATGCCCTTGGCTTGGATGGATCGGCCCTTGGGCGTGTAGTAACGGGCGGTGGTGAGTTTCAAGCCGGTGTCGGGGCCCAAGGCGCGAACGGTTTGCACCGATCCTTTGCCAAAGGTCTGGTTTCCCATGAGGGTGGCGCGTTGGTGGTCTTGCAAAGCACCGGCGACGATTTCGCTGGCTGAGGCCGAGCCTTCGTTGACCAAGACCACCAAGGGAATGGTTTTGAACAAACCGCGGGTGTTTTCGTGCAAGCGAGCGACTGGGTCGTCGTTGCGCCGTGCGTAAAACTCAGGCGCGGCTTTGTAGACGAACTTGCTGTCGGCGAGTTGGCCGTTGGTGGAGACCACGGTCACGTTGGCGGGCAAAAACACCGCCGACATGGCCACGGAGGCTTCCAGCAAACCACCAGGGTTGCCACGCAGGTCGAGCACCAAGCCTTTGAGTCGCGGGTTGCTTTTGGCCAAATTTTCTAGGTGGCGCGCAAAGTCATCGACGGTGCGGTCTTGGAACTGAGAGGCACGTATCCAGCCATAACCCGGCTCGATCAGCTTGGATTTGACACTTTGGGTTTTGATTTCTTCGCGCACGATGGTGACCGCAAAGCTGCGGTCTTCACTCTTGCGCAAGATGGTCAGCAAGACCTTGGTGTTGGGCTCGCCGCGCATGCGCTTGACGGCATCGTTGATGGTCAGGCCTTTGACGGCGGTGTCGTCGATTTTGGTGATCAAGTCGTTGGTTTTGAGGCCCGCGCGGAAAGCGGGGGAGCCTTCAATGGGCGAGACCACTTTGACCAAACCGTCTTCCATGGTGATCTCAATGCCCACGCCCACGAAGCGCCCGCTGGTGCCTTCGCGGAATTCTTTGAACGATTTTTTGTCGTAGTACTGTGAGTGGGGGTCCAAGCTGGCCACCATGCCCGAGATGGCTTCGGTGATGAGTTGCTTTTCATCGACCGGCTCAACGTAATCGGTCTTGATCATGCCGAAGACGGCGGCGAGCTGTTGGAGCTCCTCCAGCGGCAAGGGTGCAAAAGCACCCCGGGCCACGGCCTGAACCTGGACCGTGGTCAACGCGCCTGCCATGGCACCGATGGCCAACCAACCCACAATTTTGAGCTTGCCGCCCACGCTTTTCGACATGAAAACCCACCTTTAAAGGGGGCCAATCAAGCCCCGAACCGAACCAATATACACCCAGGGTGCAGCCTGCGTCAGGCTTTGCCCTGAGAAGCCACGGCGGCGGCGGCTTGCGCGGCGGCCTGGGCATCGCCCAAGTAGTAGTGGCGAATGGGTTTGAGGTTGGCGTCCAACTCGTAAACCAAGGGGATGCCGTTGGGGATGTTCAGGTTGACGATGTCTTGGTCGGAGATACCGTCGAGGTACTTGACCAGTGCGCGGATCGAGTTGCCGTGCGCCGCGACCACGATGCGCTGGCCCGATCGGATGGCGGGGGCCAAGGTCTCGTTCCAGTAAGGGATGACGCGGGCCACCGTGTCTTTGAGGCACTCGGTCAACGGCACTTGCTCGGTGGCGAGTTGGCTGTAACGGGGGTCGCCGCGCTCGCTGCGGGGGTCGTTGGCTTCGAGCACCGGTGGCGGCGTGTCGTAGCTGCGACGCCAGATCAGCACCTGCTC
>JBFZCK010000142.1:0-8201 GCA_041307965.1 Burkholderiales bacterium
GAGCGCTGCTTGCGGTCGATGTGGATCATGTCCAGACGCCCCATGGCCCAGCCAAAAAACGGCACGCTCAGCAGCTCTTTCTTGAACACATAGGCCAGCGGGTGCGGCATGATCGCGGGCATCACAAAGGTCTCCCAAGTCGACTGGTGCTTGACCAACAACACCGCCGGGTCCTTGGTGCCCAAAGGCAAATTCTCCATGCCTTGGATGCGGTTTTCGATGCCCAATATCCAGGTGCCGCTGTTCACCGCCAAGCGCAACCAACCCGCGCAAATCCAGTACAGGCGTGTGCTGCTGACGAAGTAAGAAATCAACACCACAAACAAGGCCCAAGGGATGACGGTGATGGCCATCCACAACACATGGACAAGAGAGCGGATGAAGTTCATGCGGGCAATGACTCTTTGAAAAATAAGCGCTCAGGCGGACACGCCGGGCGCGGCCACATCGGCCAACAAGTGATCGACAAAAGCCGCCAAATCGGCGTGCACACGGGTGTCGGCCGGAAAGTCGGCGGGCAAAGGCTGGCTCACCAAATGGGCATGCCGCCCGGTCAACACCAAGTGGGGGCTGCACGCCGCAGCATGGGCCGCTTGCATGTCGCGCAAGCTGTCGCCCACATAGGGCACACCCGCCAAAGTCACGCCATACCGTTCGGCAATTTGTTGCAGCAAACCGGGCGCAGGCTTGCGGCAGGCACAGCCCTCGTCGGGAGCGTGCGGGCAATAAAAAATCGCGTCAATGCGACCACCCACAGCTGCCAGCGACTTGAGCATGTGGGTGTGCACGGCATTGAGCGCGGCCATGTCAAACAAGCCCCGGCCAATGCCCGACTGGTTGGTCGCCAGCACCACATGAAAACCCGCATGGTTCAAGCGGCCAATGGCCTCCAGCGCACCGGGCAAAGGGTGCCATTCTTCGGGCGATTTGACGAACTCGTCGCTGGCCCGGTTGATGGTGCCGTCGCGGTCCAGAATGACGAGTTTGTGGGGCATGGTCGTTGCGGGATCAGGCCGCCAAACGCGACAAGTCGGCCACGCGGTTCATGGCCACATGCAAGGACTTGAGCAGGCCCTGGCGGTTCAGTCGCAGGTCCATTTCTTCGGCATTGACCATCACATCGTCAAAGAACGCATCCACCGGGGCGCGCAGCGCGGCCAGGGTTTGCAGGCTGGCGGTGTAGTCGCCCGCATTGAACTGCGCCTCGGATTCGGGCAACAACTTTTGCAGAGCGGCGTACAGGCCTTTTTCGGCATCTTCTTGCAGCAGCGCGGGGTTGACGTGGGCGTCCACCTCACCGGCTTTCTTCAGGATGTTGCCAATGCGCTTGTTGGCTGCCGCCAAAGCGGGGGCTTCGGGCAATGCGGCAAAGGCGCGCACAGCCGACAAGAACTGGCTGACCTGACCCAGGCGGGCCGGGCGCATGGCCATGACGGCATCGACCTCTTGGGCGCTGAAGCCTTGCTCGCGCAGGCTGCCAGACAGGCGGTCGTAGACAAAGTCGATCAAAGCGTCTGCACCGCCTGTGATCTTGTCGCCAAACACGGGCACTGACAGCGCCAGCAATTCGGGCAAGCCCAGCGCCACGTCTTTTTCGATCAGCATGCGGATCACGCCCAGTGCATGGCGGCGCAACGCAAACGGATCTTTGTCGCCCGTGGGCACGTTGCCAATGCCGAACATGCCGACCAGGGTTTCGAGCTTGTCGGCCAGTGCCACCACCAGGCCGACGTTGTTGCGCGGCAACTCGTCGCCCGCAAAGCGCGGCTTGTAGTGGTCTTCAATGGCCTCGGATACATCGCTGCCCAAGCCATCGTGGCGGGCGTAGTAACCGCCCATGATGCCTTGCAGCTCGGGGAACTCGCCGACCATGTCGGTCAGCAAATCGGTCTTGGCCAAACGAGCAGCTTGCTCGGCTTGCTTGGCCAGAAGATCGCCGCCCACTTGCTGGCCAATGGCTTTGGCGATGGCGCAGACACGCGCCATGCGCTCGCCTTGCGTGCCCAGCTTGTTGTGATAGACCACTTTGGACAGGCCCTCGACGCGCGATTCGAGTGTCTTTTTGCGGTCTTGGTCGAAGAAGAATTTGGCATCGGCCAAGCGTGGGCGCACCACGCGCTCGTTGCCACCGATCACGAACGACGCGTCGTCTGGCGTGATGTTGCTCACCACCAAAAACCGGTTCGTCAGTTTGCCCGAGGCATCGATCAAGGGGAAGTACTTCTGGTTGGCCTTCATCGTTAGGATCAGGCACTCTTGCGGGACGTCCAAGAATTCTTTTTCGAACTCGCATGTCAACACATTCGGGCGCTCGACCAACGCCGTCACTTCGTCGAGCAGCGCTTCGTCTTCGATGGGGCGGGCACCATGGCCCACTTGGGTCGCCGCCGCGTTCAGCTGGCGCACGATCTCGGCGCGGCGCTCGGCAAAGCTGGCGATCACCGAGCCATCGTTCTTCATGGTGTCGGCGTACTGGTCGGCGTGCCGCAAGACCACAGGCGAAACCTTGGCCTCAAAGCGGTGACCTTGTGTGCTGTTGCCGGCCGTCAGGCCCAGCGCTTTGACGGGCACCACGGTGCTGCCGTGCAGCGCGATCAGGCTGTGCGCGGGTCGCACAAAGTTCACGCTGCTCCAGCCTGGCAACTCACAGTCGGTTTCCAGTTGGTACTGCATGACTTTGGGAATCGGCAACTTGGCCAGCGCCTCTTCCAGCGCTTTTTGCAAACCCGCTTGCAGCGATGCGCCTTTGACGATGCTGTCGTAAAACAGGGCTTCGGCTTTGCCGTCAGGCTGGCGCTTGAGCGCGGCCACGGCCGCGGCAGGGTCGCTCACATCCGCCCCCAGCGCTTGCAGTTTTTTTAGCAAAGCCGGCGTGGCGTGGCCCGCCGTGTCCAGGCCCACAGCCACGGGCATCAGTTTTTGTTGCACGGCCTTGTCGGCACCTTGTGCCAACACGCCGGTCACATGCGCGGCCAATCGACGGGGCGATGCAAAGGCAGTCACCACCGCGTCGGCAGCGGCCAGGCCCTGGGCCTTGAGCTGTTCGGCCAGCACGTTCGAGAACGCCGCGCCCAACTTGTTGAGCGCCTTGGGCGGCAGCTCTTCCACAAACAATTCCACCAGCAAATTTTGTGTTGTCATGTCGGCCTCCCTCACGCGGCTTTCTTGGGCATTTGAGCAACCCATTCACGCGGGGCCATCGGGAATCCGAGACGTTCGCGGCTGTCGTAATAACTCTGGGCCACGCTGCGGGCCAAATTCCGGATGCGCCCAATGTAGGCGGCACGCTCGGTCACGCTGATCGCGCCGCGCGCGTCCAGCAGGTTGAAGCTGTGGGCGGCTTTGAGGACTTGCTCGTAGGCGGGCAAGGCCAGTTGTTGCACGATCAGGTTTTGTGCCTGCTTTTCGTGTGCGCCGAAGGCGGTGAACAAGAAGTCGGCGTCGCTGTGCTCGAAGTTGTAGGTCGACTGCTCCACCTCGTTTTGGTGGTACACGTCGCCGTAGCTCATGGTCTCGGTCCACTTCAGGTTGTAGACGTTGTCCACGCCCTGCAAATACATGGCCAAGCGCTCCAAGCCATAGGTGATCTCGCCGGTGATCGGCTTGCAGTCGATGCCGCCGACCTGCTGGAAGTAGGTGAACTGCGTGACTTCCATGCCATTCAACCAAACTTCCCAGCCCAGGCCCCAAGCGCCCAAGGTGGGGTTTTCCCAATCGTCTTCGACGAAGCGAATGTCGTTCTTCTTGAGGTCAAACCCCAACGCTTCGAGCGAGCCGAGGTACAGCTCCAAGATGTTGCTGGGCGCGGGCTTCATCACCACTTGGTATTGGTAGTAATGCTGCAAACGGTTGGGGTTGTCGCCGTATCGTCCGTCTTTGGGGCGACGGCTGGGCTGCACATAGGCGGCCTTCCACGGCTCAGGGCCGATGGCGCGCAAAAACGTGGCGGTGTGGCTGGTGCCTGCGCCGACTTCCATGTCGTAGGGCTGGAGCAAGGCGCAGCCTTGGGCATCCCAGTACTGCTGGAGTTTCAAAATGATTTGTTGGAAGGTCAACATGCACATCACGGCCGTCGTTGGACGGCGGGTCGTCGGTTCTGCGGGTGCACACGGCTTGTGCGCCCAATCCCCTGATTTTACGACCCTGGCGTCACCACTCGCGATCGCCTCCAGACCGCCCAAGCCACCACCAGCAAGGCCAGCGCCCACAGTGGCAGCAAACCTGCCACGCTCACCCACGTGACGTAGGGCGTTGGCCCCGTTCGTCCGTCCACCACCACGTCCAACCGCCCCTGCACCCGATGGGGCAGGCTGGCCACGACCACGCCCTGGTGGTCGATGTGGGCGGTGGCACCCGTGTTGGTGGCCCGAACGATCGGACGACCCAATTCCATGGCGCGAACACGGGCGATGTTCAGGTGCTGATCCAAGGCGATCGTGCCGCCAAACCACGCCAAATTGCTCAAATTCACCAAGACGGTCGCGTCGGTCTTGGCCACGCTTTGCGCCATTTCCTCGCCGAACACGTCTTCAAAACAAATGTGCGCGGACACTTGCTGCCCATTCACCGACCACGGCGCCTGCACCATAGGACCTCGGTTGAAGTCACCCAGCGGGATGTTCATCCATTCGGTGAACCAGCGAAAGAAGGGCGGAATGAATTCGCCCATGGGGACCAAGTGGTGCTTGTCGTATCGGTAGCCCCCATCCCAGGGCGCTGCTTCTTGTGCGGTCGTTGTATTGATGCCCCACGCGCTGTTGGTGAAACCGTTCGTGTTGTTCCCCATTGGCACGCCGGTCATCCAGTGCACCGTTCGGCCATCGCCGCTGGGCGACTGTGTGGCCAATGGCATCAACCATTGCCGCCATTGTTCTGGGTGAATGTGTTGAGGCAGCACAGGCACGGCGGTCTCTGGCGCTACCACCAAATCGGGTCTTTCGCCGACTTGTGTTGAGGCTCGCCATTGATCGGGGTACCACTGCAAGGCCTGTCGAATACCCGTGTTGTTGTTGAATTTTTGATCCTGATCGATGTTGCCTTGCAGCAACCACACCCGCAGAACGCCCGTGGACTTCGTGCTGTCATTGAAGGGCGCCCACAGCCCCAAACCGACGCCCAGACCCACCACAAGGATCAGCACTCGGTATGAGCTTTGGCTCAGACTCAAGGCCAAGCCCGCCGATACGAACGCCGCCACCGCACCCACGCCATAAACCCCCAGCCAAGTCATCCACTCGCCCCACCCATTCACGTGGGCGTAACCAATCGCCCCCCAGGGGAAGCCGGTCAACCACTGACCGCGCGCCAACTCGGCCATCGTCCACGTGGCAGCGAACAGCCAAGCGGCCGCCAACGGATGCCCGCTGCGCCAGCGCCAATACACAGCACCCGCAACCGCGTAATACAAGGCCAGTGCGGCGGCCAAGAGCACCACGGCGGCCGCTGCGGCCCATGAGGGCAAGCCGCCGTATTGGTGCATGGAGACATACAACCAAGCAAATGAGCTGCTCAGCCACGCGGTCGCAAAGACGCCTGTTTTGATGGCCGCTGTTCGGGCATGGGTGCTTTGGCTGATGATCACCACCGCCACCGCCATGGCCAAGAGTTGAATCACCCCGATGGCCTGCCCTCGCTTGATCCACTCGCCAACCTGCCAAGGCCAAGCCACGGCGGCGGCTTGCACATAACCCGCCAGCAGCAGCACGACCCATGACCAACGCTCACGGTGGGGCCAGGTCATTCGGCGGCGTCTTCAGGCTGTACTTTGAACCATTTCACCAAGCCACCCTTGGTGTGCAGCACGACAAAGCGCATGCCACCGTGAAGCCACACTTCGCCTCGTTTGGGCACATGCCCCATGTTGTGGGCGATCAAGCCTCCAATGGTTTCAAAATCAGACGCATCGAAGGTCAATCTGAACGCTTCACTCACCCGTTCAATCGACGTGTCTCCATCCACACGCCAGGAACCATCGGCCAAGGCGTAAATGTCACCCGCCTCATCGTCCACATCGAATTCATCTTCGATTTCGCCGACAATTTCTTCCAGCACGTCTTCAATGGTGATCAGACCCGCCACCCGTCCAAACTCATCGATCACGATGGCTTGGTGGTTGCGGTTGCCCCGAAATTCACGCAGCAAATCGTTGAGGCCCTTGGTCTCGGGCACAAACACGGCCGGCCGTATCAAGTTGCGGATATTGAGTTCTGGTGAACGTTGCCGCTTGAGCAGGTCCTTGGCCAACAAAATACCGATGATATTTTCCCGGCTGTCTTCATACACGGGGAAACGTGAGTGGCCCGTTTCAATGATGTCTTTGAGCATGTCCTCATAAGAGGACTCGACGTTGAGTACGTCCATCTTGGGTGCGGCCACCATGACATCCCCCGCGCTCATGCTGGCCAAGCGCAACACCCCTTCGAGCATGATGCGAGATTCCGCATTGATGATGTCGTTGTCTTCGGCCTCGGCCAGTGTTTCTATCAACTCGTCGGTCGAGTCGGGGCCGGGATGAATGAATTCTGCCAACTTTTGCAGGAAACCACGTTTGTCTTCGTGCCGCAGGCTTTGCTGCGGCGCACTACTGGGGGTTGCTTCGGACACAGTTGTCGCTCGGTTGTTTCGGTTTTTCAAGCATACCGCATCGGGATTTCAACCCTTGGCTTGTCTGCCTGTGGGGTTGCTGCTCTGCCTGATGCCCAACCATGTCCAAAATTGTTTCGCTTGGGTTTTGAGCTGGTAATCCGTCCATGCGACTTGTTGGTCCAGCATTTCTTCAACCCTAGAATCAAAATCGGCGGGGGGCAAAACCAAGTGGGCCTGGCTGTCCGACCCGTCTCGCTCAATCCTAGCCCCGGCTCTTTTGGCTATTTTGAGCATCGCGGTGTTTTCGCTCAAGGCATGGACAAACAACAGTCGGACACCTTCGTTGCGTGAATGAGTGATTGCTCGTTCAAACAACCGAGTGCCGTACCCTCTACCCCTTGCCGCATGGGCCACTGAGACACCGAACTCGGCGCAACTGGCGCAGTCTGGGTTGATGGAGTAGGACAAATGGGCCATGGCAATGAGATCCAAACGCCGGTTGTAAATCCCGAACAAGCTGTCCCGTTCGTAATCCAAACCTCGGACATAAGCATCGATCTGCTCATCGGTGGCGGCGTATCCGAACCGCAAATATCGGTCTTCATCCCCCAAGGCTTTGAGGTGTTTGAGTATTTTTTGGCTGTGTTTGGATTGAATTTCCCGAATGGGAACGGTTCTGGATTGATCCTTCAGCGACGGCACCCCCCTATCGCGGCTGTCTCGATCGTTTGCGATGCCTTGGCCCGTGGGCTTCAGCTGCTTGATGAGCCATGCAATCCAATTCTTCATGCTTTCATTTTACGGGTTAACCCCGTGTGATGTGCGTTTGTTGTGGTGGCTGCTCATATCGGCTCGTATCACCACTTGCGGTTGGATAGACAAGCCGGAGAATTTTCCGACCATCAATACTGTCGGCTCTTCAAAAACAGCGCGGCATGAGCACGACAACCCCTGCGAATGGGGGTTGAACTGAATGCATTTGAACGAATTCATCCCCGCAGGTTGATCACATTGAATGCAAGCCCCAGAAAAACCAAAACCCCCAAGTACGAGGTGTACGAGGGGGTGTTGGGGGCTGTAAGAGCCTGACGATGACCTACTTTCACACGGGAATCCGCACTATCATCGGCGCAAACTCGTTTCACTGTCCTGTTCGAGATGGGAAGGAGTGGTACCAAGTTGCTATGGTCGTCAGGCATAAACGGTTGTCTGACTGAAGGATCTTCAGTCGGACGAATTCATAGAGTCAGTAATCAGCTGTTTTTTGACTGCGCCCACGTTGGGCATAAACACACTTTGATTCGAGATCAAAGTTATAGGGTCAAGCCTCACGAGCAATTAGTATCAGTTAGCTTAACGCATTGCTGCGCTTCCACACCTGACCTATCAACGTCCTGGTCTTGAACGACTCTTTAGGGGGCTCAAGGCCCCGGCAGATCTCATCTTGGAACGAGTTTCCCGCTTAGATGCTTTCAGCGGTTATCTCTTCCGCACTTAGCTACCCGGCAATGCCACTGGCGTGACAACCGGTACACCAGAGGTGCGTCCACTCCGGTCCTCTCGTACTAGGAGCAGGCTTCCTCAAATCTGCAGCGCCCACGGAAGATAGGGACCAA
>JBFZCK010000143.1:0-5188 GCA_041307965.1 Burkholderiales bacterium
GCCCACAGGGCAAAAAAACCATTCAAGCCGTTGGCCACGAAGCCAAGGCCATGCTGGGCAAAGTCCCCGGCAACATCGAGGCCATTCGCCCGATGAAAGACGGCGTGATCGCCGACTTCACCGTCACCGAGCAGATGCTCAAGCAGTTCATCAAGATGGTTCACCCCCGCTCGATGTTCAAGCCGAGCCCCCGCATCATCATTTGTGTGCCTTGCGGCTCAACCCAGGTTGAGCGCCGCGCCATCCGCGAATCCGCGCTGGGCGCTGGTGCCTCGCAGGTGTACCTGATCGAAGAACCCATGGCCGCGGCCATCGGCGCGGGCTTGCCCGTCTCCGACGCGTCGGGCTCCATGGTGGTCGACATTGGTGGCGGCACGACCGAAGTCGGCGTGATCTCTTTGGGCGGCATGGTCTACAAAGGCAGCGTGCGCGTCGGTGGTGACCGTTTCGACGAAGCCATCATCGCTTACATCCGCCGCAACTACGGCATGCTCATCGGCGAGCCCACCGCCGAAGCCATCAAGAAGAACATCGGCTCGGCTTTCCCCGGCGCCGAAGTCAAGGAAATGGAAGTCAAGGGCCGCAACCTCTCCGAAGGTGTGCCGCGCAGCTTCACGATCTCGAGCAACGAGATCTTGGAAGCGCTGACCGATCCGCTCAACCAGATCGTGGCCGCCGTCAAGACCGCTTTGGAGCAAACCCCGCCCGAACTCGGCGCCGACATCGCCGAGCGCGGCATGATGCTCACCGGTGGTGGCGCTTTGCTGCGCGATCTGGACCGTTTGCTGGCCGAAGAGACCGGCTTGCCTGTCTTGGTGGCTGAAGATCCGCTGACTTGTGTGGTGCGCGGTTGTGGCATGGCCTTGGAGCGCATGGACCACTTGGGCACGATTTTCACCAACGAATAAAGCTGGCCCCCAGCGCCCGACCCACACATGTCACTGGGCACCCTGGACCGAACCCCTCCACCGTTTTTTCGGCAAGGGTTTTCTGCTGTATCCAAACTGGCCGTCTTCAGCGCCTTGTCGCTGTTCTTGATGGTCGCCGATGTTCGGCTCAACATCACCGCTCCACTGCGATCGGCCCTGGCCACGGTGATTTACCCCCTGCAGTGGCTCGTGGTCCAGCCGGTGCACTTGGTGCAAGGCATTGGCCATTACGTGACCACGGTGAGCGCATCACAAAGCGCTTTGCAAGCCGCACAAACCCAGTTGTTGGCCCAGTCGGCTCAAGCCAATCAGGTCGAGCCCCTGCTCTTTGAGAACGCCCAACTGCGGGCCTTGCTGGATTTGCGCGCGCGCGCCGGCAGCCAAGCCTTGGCGGCCGATGTGCTGTACGACGCCGCCGACCCGTTTTCGCGCAAAGTCGTGATTGGTCGCGGCCAGGTTCACGGCGTGCAAGCCGGCATGGCGGTGGTTGACGCCGCGGGCGTGTTGGGCCAAGTCACCCGTGTCTACCCCACGGTGTCGGAAGTGAATTTGGTCACCGACCGTGACCAAGCCATCCCCGTGCTCAACCTGCGCACGGGCGCGCGCTACTTGGCGTACGGCCAATCGGGCACGGGCCAATCGAGCATGGAGCTGCGCTTTACCCCCAACAGCGCAGACCTCAAAGTCGGTGACCAGCTCGCCACCAGCGGAGTGGACGGCGTGTATCCCCCCGGTTTGGCCGTGGGTCAGGTTCGCATGGTCGACCAACGTTCCAATTCGGCGTTTGCCAACATCGTGGTGGACCCCATCGCCAACACCCATGGCGTCATGCAGGTCTTGGTACTCACGCGCGTGGGCGAGCCGTTGCCACCCTCGCCTTTGGCCACGCCAGCTGCACCTGCGGCCGCGGGCGCTTCCAGGGCTCAACCATGATCATGCGTCCCGGCCAACAGGTCTTGTTGCCCGCCAACCCCCTGTTCATCGCCTTCAGCCTGTTCGCGGCCTTGGCCTTGAACATGTTTTTGAATGTGTCCGTTTGGGGCAACGCCGCCTGGCGCCCCGACGTGTTGGCGGTGGTCTTGGTCTTTTGGGGGGTGAGCCAACCGGGCCGTGTGGGCGTCGGTGTGGCGTTTTTCTTGGGCCTGCTCATGGACATCCACCAAGGCGCCTTGCTCGGGCAGCACGCTTTGGCTTACACCTTGCTCGGGTTTTTTGCGGCCGTCATCCACCGTCGCTTGATGTGGTTTGACTTGGCCTCACAAGCCGCGCACGTGTTCGGCTTGTTGTTGGCGTCTCAATTGGTGATCTTGTTGGTGCGCATGGGTTCGGGTGGTCAATTTCCGGGCTGGTCCTACTTCATCGCACCGCTGTTGGGTGCCGCTTTGTGGCCCGTGGCGCACGCCGTCTTGCTGGCACCTCAACGTCGCGCCCCCAACCCCGACAAGAACCGCCCCATCTGAACGGCACCATGACCGAGCTGCGCAACGTCGACGCCGAACTGGGTGAATTCCGCACCCGCATCACTGTGGCCGGCGTGTTTGTGCTTTTTGCGTTTGCCATCCTGGCCAGCCGCATGGTGTATTTGCAGGTGCTGCGCCACGACGAGTTGTTGGAGCAAGCTGAAACCAACCGCACCACCATCTTGCCCGTGGTGCCCCAACGCGGCCAAATCCTGGACCGACACGGCAAGGTCTTGGCCACCAATTATTCGGCCTACACGCTGGAGCTCACACCCTCCAAGGTCAAGGACATCAACGCCACCATCGATGCCTTGTCGTCCTTGGTGAACATCGAAGCCCGCGACAAACGGCGCTTTCGCCAACTGATGCAAGAGTCGCGTTTGTTCGACTCGGTGCCGATCCGCACGCGCCTGAGCGATGAGGAAGTGGCGCGCTTTGCGGCCCAGCGTTTTCGCTTCCCCGGCGTTGAAATCAAGGCCCGTTTGTTCCGTCAATACCCCAACGGTGAAGTCGGCAGTCACGCGATCGGCTACATCGGTCGCATCAACCAGCGCGAAAAAGCCGACATCCAAACCTGGTCTGAAGAAGACCAAGCCAACTACCGAGGCACCGAACACATCGGCAAACTCGGCGCCGAAGAAAGCCACGAACGATTGCTCCACGGCATCACGGGCTTTGAGCGGGTGGAGACTTCGGCCGGCGGACGCGCCGTGCGTTCCTTGGCCAACCAACCGTCGGTCTCGGGCTCCACTGTGGTGCTGACCATCGATGTGCGTTTGCAAAAATTGGTGGAAGACATGTTCGGCGACCGCCGCGGGGCCTTGGTGGCGATTGATCCGCGCAACGGGGACGTGTTGGCGTTTGTCAGCAAGCCCACCTTTGACCCCAACCTGTTCGTGGACGGCATCGATGTCGACAACTGGCGCGCCCTCAACGACTCACCCGACAAACCCTTGCTCAACCGCGCCTTGCGAGGCACCTATCCGCCAGGCTCCACCTACAAACCGTTCATGGCCTTGGGCGCATTGGAAACCGGTACGCGCAACGTCAACACGACCATTTACGACCCCGGCTATTGGATGTTCGGCAACCACCGCTTTCGCAGCCACGGCGAGTCGGCCATGGGTGCGGTGGATTTGCACAAAAGCATCGTCAAGTCGAGCAACACCTATTACTACTCTTTGGCCAATGAAATGGGCGTGGACACCATCCACGATTTCATGAAACCGCTGGGTTTTGGCCAACTCACGGGCATCGACGTGGGCGGTGAAGTGCGCGGCGTCTTACCCAGCCAAGCTTGGAAGCGCAACAGCTTCAAAAACCCCGAACAAAAACGCTGGATCCCAGGCGAGACGATTTCCTTGGGCATCGGTCAGGGTTACAACACCTTCACCACGCTGCAGTTGGCCCACGCCATGGCCACCTTGGCCAATCTGGGCAAAAAGCACACGCCCCACATCACCGCTTCGCTCCAAGACCCCATCACCGGAGCGCAAATTGGCCGAACGGTGAGCACGCCCATCGACTTGGGCTACAAGCCCGAGCACGTGCAAGCGGTGCTCCAAGCCATGCACGGCGTGACGGTTGAGGGCACTTCGGCTCGTGTGTTTGCCGATGCCGCGTACAAGAGTGGCGGCAAGACCGGTACCGCGCAAGCGGTGACGATTGGTCAAAGCGAGCGCTACGACGCCGGCAAACTGCTGGAAAGCCAACGCGACCATTCCCTGTACGTGGCCTTTGCCCCTTTGGAGGCGCCACAAGTGGCCTTGGCGGTGGTGGTGGAGAACGCGGGCTTTGGTGCCGCGCACGCCGCCCCGATTGCGCGCCGCGTGTTTGACTACCTCTTGGTCGATCAGTACCCCAACGCGCAAGACTTGGCGGCGGTGCGATTGGGCCAAGCCGCCAACCCCATCGGTAAACCGCTCAAGGCCAGCGAGATGCCTTGGCCACCGAAGGCCGCGCCGGTCACGCTTGAGCCTTAAGCGCCGCGCACCCAAGCATCCCAGCCGGTCTTGACGATCAGCGCACCGACGACGATCAAGAAGACCACCCGCACAAAACCGCTGCCGTGTTTGAGTGCCAAACGCGTGCCGAGCAAACTGCCGATGACGTTGGCCACCGCCATGGCCAAGGCCAAATGCCACCAGACGTGGCCTTTCCAAGTGAACAAGATCAGGGCCGCCAAATTCGACGCCGTGTTGATGAGTTTGGCGCTGGCGCTGGCGTGCAGAAAATCAAAGCCCATCCAGCGCACAAAGAAAAACACCAAAAAGCTGCCGGTGCCAGGGCCAAAAAAGCCGTCGTAAAACCCGATCACACCGCCCAAGAGCGAAGCCGCCCATTGCTGCTGCCGGCCCGCAAAGCGCGGCTGGTGTTCGCGCCCCAGCGACTTCTTGGCCAAGGTGTAGAGCAGCAACACCACCAGCATCACCGGCAAGATGCGGCGCAGCCATTCGGGCGAGACCTGGGTGACGCACCACGCGCCAAACATCGAACAGGCAAAGGCCGTGGCCGCCGCGGGCAAGAGTGCGTTCCAAGGCATTTGCACGCGGTGGGCGTATTGCCACGTGGCCGCGGCCGTGCCCCAAATGGACGCGCTTTTGTTCACACCGAACAGCGTGGCGGGCGTGGTGGTCGGGTAGACGGCGAACAGCGCGGGCAACAAGATGAGGCCGCCGCCGCCCACGATCGAATCGATGAAACCGGCGAACAGCGACGCCACAGAAATCAGTAACAAGTCCATCCGTTGATTGTCGCTGTTGGGTTCAAGGCCATGAAAAAAGCCGGCGCTGGGCCGGC
>JBFZCK010000144.1:0-2865 GCA_041307965.1 Burkholderiales bacterium
GCCAGCAAGGCTTGGGCCGAGACGAAGGGCGCCACACCCACCACCTCGGGGTGTTGGCGCGCCGCGGCCAAGGTGGCCGGCAAATCGGGGATGCCCAAACCATCGGGGTCGAACACCTCGATGTGCGAGAGCACGCTGAGCATGCGGTCGCGCACCTCTTTTTGAAAGCCGTTCATCACCGACAAGACGATGATGAGCGCGGCCACGCCCAGCGCGATGCCCACCATGGACACGCCCGAGATGAAAGAGATGAAGCCGTTGCGGCGCGTGGAGCGGCCCGCGCGCGTGTAGCGCCAGCCCAAAATGAGTTCGTAAGGGGTTTGCATGGCAGTTTCCTGGCGCCATTGTGGCATCCCCGACAATGGCGACCATGATCGTGCCTTTTGCCAGCAGCCAAGACCCGGCCGCCCTGTCCCGACTCCCCGAGCTGCACCTGCCCCACCTGCAGGCCTTGCTCGGGCGTTTGCAGCCGCAAGCCCTGTCCACACCGGCGCTGGACGAAGACAGCCCCCACCTGCCCCACGAATGGGCCCTGGCCCAAGCGCTGGGCCTGCAGCGCACCGACGCTGAAGTCACCACCGCCGGCTTGCCTTGGGCTGCGGCCCACAGCGAACGGCCCACCGACGCGCAAGCTTGGTTCACCCCCTGCCACTACCAAATCGGCATGGACCACGTGCGCCTGATCCCACCGGCCGACTTGGCGCTGAGCACCGAGCACTCACAAGCGCTGTGCCACGCCTTGGCCGAACTGTGTCACGAAGACGGCCTCGAGCTGCAGTGGCTGCGCGCCGACCGTTGGCTCGCACGTGGCCCCGCGCTCAACGGTGTGTCCAGCCTGAGCTTGGACCGGGTGAGCGGGCGCAGCATCGAAACCCAGCACCTGCACCAAAGCCCTGGCCTCAAGCGCTTGCACCACGAAGCACAAATGCTCTTCTACACGCAGGCCGCGCACGACGAGCGCGTGGCCCAAGGCCTCTTGCCCATCAACGGCTTTTGGCTCAGCGCCGCCGGCGCCTGCACCCACGCCATCGATCCCGCGGCTGCGCCACGGGTGCTCGACGATTTGCGCACCCCCGCCCTGCGCGGCGACTGGACCGCTTGGGCGCAGGCTTGGCAGGCGCTCGACGCGCAATGGCTTGAGCCCTTGGCGCGTGTTCAAGCGGGCCAGCCCCTGAGCCTGACCCTGTGCGGCGAGCGCCACAGCCAAACCTGGCACACCCCCACCACCCAACGATCGCCTTGGCGCGACCGTTGGCACGCCCTGTGGCGCACCGCGCCCGACGTGCACGCCATTTTGAAAGCCTTGTAAGCCATGCACATCGTCACCCGCGACATCCCGCCACGCGCCGCTTGGGCGCTCGAACAAAGCGGCATCCACCCCCTGCTGGCCCAGCTGTTTGCCGCACGCGGCATTGCCCACGCCGACGAGCTCGACACCGCGCTCACGCGTTTGCTGCCGCCCGACACCTTGCTCGGCTGCCAAGCCGCCGCCGTGCAACTGGCCCAGGCCATGCAAGCCGGCCAGCGCCTGTGCATCGTCGCCGACTACGACTGCGACGGCGCCACCGCCTGTGCCGTGGGCGTGCGCGGCCTGCGGATGCTGGGCGCGCCCATGGGCTTTGACGCGGTGAGCTACCTCGTGCCCGACCGCGTGCAAGACGGCTACGGCCTGACCCGCAGCATCGCCGAGCGCGTCAAGGCCAGTGGCGCCGATCTGCTCATCACCGTGGACAACGGCATCGCCAGCGTCGACGGCGTGAGCGCCGCGCACGACTTAGGACTGGGCGTGCTCATCACCGACCACCACCTGCCGGCCAGCGTGAACGGGCAGATCACCCTGCCGCGCGAGTGCATCATCGTCAACCCCAACCAACCCGGCTGCGGCTTTGAGAGCAAGGCCATCGCGGGCGTGGGCGTCATGTTCTATGTCTTGTTGGCCTTGCGCGCCGAACTGCGCCAGCGCGGTGTGTTCACCGCCGCCACCCAGCCCAAGATCGACGTGCTCTTGCCCTTGGTGGCGCTGGGCACGGTGGCCGACGTGGTCAGGCTCGACGCCAACAACCGCCGCTTGGTGGCCCAAGGCCTCAAGCGCGTGCGCGCCGGGGCCATGCCGGTGGGCATGGCGGCCTTGCTGCAAGTCGCCGGCCGCCAAGCCAGTGGAGCCACCAGCTTTGACTTTGGCTTTGCGTTGGGCCCACGCATCAACGCCGCCGGTCGTTTGTCCGACATGCGCTTGGGCATCGAGTGCCTGATCACCGACGACGCCCAACGCGCCGACGAGCTCGCACGCACGCTCGACGGCATCAACCGCGAACGCAAATCCATCGAAGGGGAGATGCGCGAACAGGCCTTGCAATTGGCCGAAGCCATGTTCGACGAAGACGAGACGCCACCGCCCGCCATGGTCGTGTTCGACCCGGACTTCCACGAGGGCGTGGTCGGCATCGTGGCCTCGCGCCTGAAAGAAAAACTGCACCGCCCGACCTTTGTGTTCGCGCCCAGCGCGGCCGATGGAAAAGGCCACGAGCTCAAGGGCTCGGGCCGCTCCATCCCCGGCTTTCATTTGCGCGACGCCCTGGACTTGGTGGCCAAGCGCCACCCCGGCGTGTTGCTGCGCTTTGGCGGCCATGCCATGGCCGCGGGCTGCACCATCGACGAAGACCAGCTCGACACCTTTGAGCAAGCGCTGCAACAGGTCGCGCACGAATGGCTCGACGCCCACACCTTGCAACGCCGCCTCGAAGCCGACGGCCCGCTCGACCCGCAATACCGCCGCCCCGATGTGGTCGACACCTTGCACGAAGCCGTCTGGGGCCAAGGCTTTGCGCCGCCGGTGTTCAGCGAAGAGGTCGAGGTGGTCTCGCA
>JBFZCK010000145.1:0-10795 GCA_041307965.1 Burkholderiales bacterium
GATTGCCGAAGACGACGAGTTGCTGCGCGACGGCTTGCGCACCATCTTCACCCAAGCCGGTCACGAGGTCAGCACCTGTGTGGACGGTGCCTTGGCTTGGGCCGCCATCCAAACCGAGGCCTTTGATGCCGTGGTGTTGGATTTGGGTTTGCCCCACTTGGACGGCTTTCAGGTGCTCGCGCGCTTGCGTCAACGCTGGCCCACCTTGCCGGTGCTCATCTTGACCGCACGCGACGGCGTGGAAGACCGCGTAGCCGGGCTCAACGCTGGCGCCGACGATTACCTGACCAAACCCTTCAACCTCGACGAGTTGCTGGCCCGCGTGCAAGCCATGCTGCGCCGCGCCAACTTGCCGGCTCATGCCCACGTCAACCCGACCACGCCCGTGGCAGCAGGTGGCCTGCGCATCGACACCGACATGCCCCGTGCGTGGATCGGTCCAACCGCCATCGATCTGACCCAGCGCGAGTGGGAGTTGTTGCGGCTCTTGTGGGCCCATGTGGGCCAGGTGGTCAGCCGCGAAGCGGTCTTGGCCGCTTGGCAAACCCCCGACGGCGATAACGCCCCGCTGGCCTCCAACGCGCTGGAGGTGTATGTGCACCGCTTGCGCCGCAAGTTGGGCGACGCGCCGCTGAACATCCGCAACGTGCGCGGCTTGGGCTATTTGCTCGAGACTCTGCCCCCGCATGGCTGAGCACACCACGGCCGGTTTGTCGCTGCGCCGCCAGCTTTTGTTGTGGCTGCTTTTGCCTCAGCTGGTGCTTTGGTCGGTGGGCGGCTTGCTCACCTACCGCATCGCCATGGCCTACGCCGAAAAAGGCATCGACCAATCGCTGACGCAATCGGTGCGCGCCTTGGCGCGCCAAGTCAAACCGCTGGGCTCGGGCCTCTTGATTGACTTCCCCAAGGCCGCGCAAGACGTGTTGGAACAAGACCCAAGCGACCGCGTGAGCTACACCGTGACCTCGCCACCGGGGCAGTTTTTGCTCGGCAACGTCATGCTGCCCCAACCCGACGCCGACGACATGGTGCTCAACGCACCGCTGCTGTATGGCGCGGCGCTGGACGACCAGCCCATGCGCATCGTCGCGCTCGATTTGCCCTATGGCGACCCCGACCAACCCCAGACCTTGCGCGTGCAAGTGGGCAAAGGCCTGTCGGTGCAAAACCGCATCGCCGCTGAGTTGGTGTGGGACATGCTCGCGCCGCTGTTGGCGCTGGGCGTGGTGCTCAGCCTGATGGTGCACGCGGGCATTCGACGGGGCTTGTTGCCGCTCACGCGCCTCACCACTCAACTGGAAAACCGCTCGGTCAACGCCTTGCAGCCCATCGGCATGACCCAAGCCCCCAGCGAAGTGCACGCCTTGGTGCAGGCCATCAACGGCTTGCTCGGCGAGGTTAACCGCAGCGTGAACCAAGAAAAACGCTTTTTGAACGACGCTGCGCACCAGCTGCGCACGCCCTTGGCCGGCCTCATCAGCCAAGTGGAATTGGCGCAGCGCGAAACCCAAGACCCGGTGCTGCAGGCACGGCTGAGCAAGGTCTTGAGCGGCGCGCAGCGCAGCGCCCACTTGGTGCACCAGTTGCTGACCTTGGCTCGTTCGGAAACCGTGGCCCAATCCGCGCCCTTGGACTTGGCCGACTTGGCGCGCGAGGTGGCGCGCGAGTGGACCCCCAAGGCCTTGGCCGCCGGCATGGACTTGGGCTTTGAAGGCGAAGACCACGCGCCACTCACTGGCGATGCGCTGCAGCTGCGCGAAGCCATGAGCAACCTGATCGACAACGCGCTGCGCTACACCCCGCGCGGCACCGAAATCACCTTGAGCGTGTGGCGCAACGCCCAGGGCCTGACCCTGCGCGTGCAAGACAACGGTCCTGGCTTGGACGAGACCGGTCGTGCGCAGGCCTTTGGCCGCTTTTGGCGCGCCAGCGAACTGCCCGGTGGCTGCGGCTTGGGCTTGTCCATCGTGCGAGAAATTGCGCGCCGCCACGGCGGTGACGCGCACGCCGAAGCGGTGAGCCCTCATGGTCTGCGCATCGACTTGGTCTTGCCCTCACCCACCACCTTGTGAAAGAAAAACACCCCATGAAACACCTTTGGCGCGCATTGACGTTGGGCTTGGCCTTGAGTACCTCGGCGGCAGCCCAAACCCCCACCGACGGCTTGGCCAACTGCTTGGCCCAACACACCAGCGCCGCCGATCGCCAAGCGATGGCACGCTGGGTGTTCGTGACGCTGTCCAGCCACCCGGATCTGACGCCTTACGCGTCGGCGCAAGCCAGCCAAGAAACGGGCCGCATCCAAGCGAACATGGCGCAAACCCTCACGCGTTTGATGACCGAGAACTGCGCGCGCGAAACCAAACAAACCCTGCGCCAAGGCGGCACTGCGGGCATTCAGAAAGCCTTCACCACGGTGGCCCGTCAAGCGCTGACGGACGTGTTGTCACACCCCAATGTCACCGCCAGCTTGGGCGACACCGTCTCGCACATCGATCCCGGCAAATGGGCGCGTTTGTTGTTAGCGCCGTGACTTAAATCCGCACCCCTGCCGCGTCAAACCAGCTCACATGCGCGGTTTGCACGTCCAGGCCCACGGTGTCGCCGGGGCGCAGGGCCACATTGGGGGCGGTTCGCACGGTGACCTTGCCTTGGGCGGTTTCAATGACCACATAGGTGTCTGCGCCGGTGGGTTCGACCACGTTGACTTGGCCGCGCCAAGGGGCGGCGTCGCTGAGCACCAGGTGCTCGGGGCGCAAACCCATCACCACGTCTTGACCGGCGGCCACGGGGCAGCTCAGCGCCACATTCGCGCCGTTCAGTGCCACACCTTGAGCGCCCAATGACCGGCCATTCAGCAAGTTCATGGTGGGCGAGCCGATGAAGGTGGCCACGTAGGTGTTGGCTGGGCGGTTGTAGATGTCGTCGGGCGTGCCGAGTTGCTGCAGCACGCCGTCTTTCATGACGGCGATGCGGCTGCCCAAAGTCATGGCCTCGATTTGGTCGTGGGTGACGTACACGCTGGTGATGCCGCTGGCTTGGTGCAAGCGTTTGATTTCGGCGCGCATTTCCACGCGCAGCTTGGCATCCAAGTTGGACAGCGGCTCGTCGAACAAAAACAGCTGCGGCTGGCGCGCCAAAGCACGGCCCATGGCCACGCGCTGGCGTTGACCGCCCGAGAGTTGGCTGGGGCGGCGGTCGAGCAGGTGCGTGATCTGCAGCATGGCGGCGACCTCGGCGATGCGCTGCTGGCGCTCGGCTTTGGGCACCTTGCGCATCTCCAGCGCAAAGCCGATGTTGTCGGCCACGCTCATGGTCGGGTAGAGCGCGTAGCTCTGGAAGACCATGGCGATGTCGCGCTGGGCCGGTGGCACACCGACCACGTTGCGCTCGCCGATGTGGATGGCGCCTTCGGTGGGCTCTTCCAAACCCGCGATGATGTTGAGCAAGGTCGACTTGCCGCAACCCGAGGGGCCGACCAAGATCAAGAATTCACCGGGCTCCACCGCGATGTCGATTTTTTTGAGCACTTCCACGCTCTGTTCGCCCTTGCCGAAGCTCTTGCGTATGCCTTGGATGTTCAATGCCGATGCCATGATGCTTCCTTATCCTTTGACCGCGCCGGCCGTCAGGCCGCGCACAAAATAACGTCCCGCCAACACATACACCGCCACGGTGGGCAAAGCGGCGATCAGGGCCGCGGCCATGTCCACGTTGTAGGCCTTGACGCTGCTGGTGGTGTTGGCGAGGTTGTTCAAGCCCACCGTGACGGGCTTGGAATCGGCGCCGCTGAAGGCCACACCGAAGAGAAAATCGTTCCAAATTTGGGTGAACTGCCAGATCAAAGTGACCATCACGATGGGCGTGGACATGGGCACGATGATGCGAAAGAAAATCTGCCAAAAGCCCGCACCATCCAATCGCGCGGCGTTGAGCAACTCACCAGGCACGGCGGCGTAGTAGTTGCGAAAGAACAGCGTGGTGCTGGGCAAGCCGGCCAAGCAGTGCACCAAGATCAAGCCCCCGATGGTGCTCGACAAACCCATCCAACCGAGCACTTGGCTCATGGGCAAGAGCACCACTTGGAAGGGCATGAACACGCCGAACAGCAAGAGGCCAAAAAAGGTTTCGCTGCCGCGGAATTTCCACAGGCTCAAGACGTAGCCGTTGAGCGCACCCCAAGTGGTGGAGATCAGCACCGCGGGGATGGCCATCCACACCGAGTTCCAGAAAAAGGGCTGCAAGCCATTGCATTCCACACCCGTGCACGCGGTCGACCAAGCTTGGCCCCAGGCCGTGAAGTTCAGGCTGCCGGGCAGGCTCAACAAATTGCCGTTGCGGATTTCATCGGCGTCTTTGAGCGAGGTGATGACCATCACGTACAAAGGCGCCAAAAAGAAAGCCGCGCCGATCAGCAAGGTGCCCATCAAGGCCCAACGGGCGAGGTGGTGCGAGACGCTGCGTGAGCGCACGGGGGTGGTGACGGTGCTCATCGGTTTTTGCTCCGCAGTTCGCTGTACAGGTAGGGCACGACGATGGCGGCCACCGTGACGAGCATGATGGTCGCGCTGGCCGCGCCCAAGCCGATTTGCCCACGCGAGAAACTCATGGCGTACATGAAGGTGGCGGGCACGTCGGTGGCGTAGCCGGGACCGCCGGCGGTCAAAGCCATGACCAAGTCAAAGCTCTTGATGGCCAGGTGCGACAGCACCATGAGGGTGGAGAAGAACACCGGCTTGAGCGAGGGCAAGACGATGCGCCAGTAAATGCGCGGCAGGCTCGCGCCGTCGATTTGTGCGGCCTTGATGATGCTGTCGTCCACGCCGCGCAAGCCAGCCAAAAACAAGGCCATGGCAAAACCCGCAGATTGCCACACGCCGGCGATCACCACACAGTAAATCGCCAAGTCCGACTGGACCAACCAGTCGAACGTGAATGAGGTCCAGCCGAGGTCTTGCATGACTTTCTGCAAGCCGTCGCTGGGGTTGAGGATCCACTTCCACGCCGTGCCC
This sequence comes from Burkholderiales bacterium, assembly GCA_041307965.1. Taxonomy (GTDB): domain Bacteria; phylum Pseudomonadota; class Gammaproteobacteria; order Burkholderiales; family Burkholderiaceae_C; genus Hydrogenophaga. The sequence goes on from JBFZCK010000145.1 coordinate 5,013, forward strand.
GTGACCACAAAGGACAAGGCCATGGGGTAGAGGTAGACGGTGCGAATGAAGCCTTCACCGCGCACCTTTTGATCGAGCAAGATCGCCAAAAACACCCCCAGCGCCATCGACACACCCACATAGAGCACACCGAAGATCGCCAGGTTTTTCAGCGCCACCCACCAGCGCTCCATCGCCCACAAACGCTCGTACTGCAACCAGCCGACGAACTCGTAATTGGGCAGCATGCGCGAGGCCGTGACCGACAGCGCACCGTTCCAAATCATGAAGCCGTAGATGAAGGCCAGACCCAGCACAAACGCCGGGGCCAGCACCAACTTGGGCAAGTGGTGTTCTATAGAGTGTTTCATGGGGGAGCCCCAACACCCACCCGGAGGTGGGCGTTGGGTTCAAGCGAGGAGGGAGGGGAACTTACTTGGCGGTGGCCACAGCGGCGATGCGCTTTTGCGCTTCGGCCACCGAGATCTTGCCGTCGTTCCAGAACGCGGTGACCACGTCTTGGATGCTGCCTTGCTTGGCGGGCTCAATGGCCATGCCGTGGGCCACGGAAGGCACCAAACCACCCGACTTGGCGGTGGCCACGAAGTCGGTCGCCGAGAGCTTGGCGCAATCGTCGAACTTGCTCATGTCGTGACCCAAACGCACGGGGATGGAACCCTTGTTCTGGTTGAACACTTCTTGGAACTCGGTGCTCAAAATCGCCGAGGCCAAATCGCCTTGGGCTTTCTGAGCGGCTTCGTCCTTGAGCTTGAACATGATGAAGGAGTCGACGTTGAAGGTGTAGGCGTTGGCCGTGCCAGGCGCTGCGGCGCACAAGAAACCTTCACCGGGCTTTTTGCCCGCGGCGGTGAACTCGCCCTTGGCCCAGTCACCCATGAACTGGAAGCCAGCCTTGCCCTGGATCACCAACGCGGTGGTCATGTTCCAGTCGCGACCTGGGGAGGCAGCGTCGGTGTAGCCCTTGAGCTTGCGGAAGGTGCTCAGCACCTTGGTCATGGTGGGGCTGTTCAAAGCGGCGGGGTCGAGCTTGACCAGCGCGTCGTTGTAGAACTGTGCACCACCCACGCCCAAAGCGACGGATTCAAAGACGGTGAAGTCTTGCCAGTTTTGACCACCGTGGGCCAAGGCAATCGCGCCAGACTTCTTGATCTTGTCGGCGGCCACAAAGAACTCGTCCCAGTTGGCGGGCATGCCTTTGACGCCGGCTTTGTTCAGGACTTCGGGGTTGGCCCACATCCAGTTGACGCGGTGCACGTTGACGGGCGCGGCGACGTAGTTGCCGTTGGCCTTCATGACATCGGCCACGACTTTGGGCAGCAAGTCGTCCCACTTCTCGGCGGTGGCCACAGCATCGATGCTGGCGAGCATGCCTTCGTTGGCCCACTCTTGAATGGCGGGGCCCTTGACCTGAGCGGCCGTGGGTGGGTTGCCGGAAACAGCGCGGCTCTTGAGCACGGTCATGGCGTTTTCACCGCCACCACCGGCCACCGCGAAGTCTTTCCACTCGTGGCCTTTGGCTTCGAGCATTTTCTTGAGTTCAGCGGCCGAGGCGGCTTCGCCACCCGAGGTCCAGTAGTGCAGCACTTCCACCGACTGCTTGGCCGCTGCAGGCGCAGCGGGTGCAGCGGCGGCAGGCGCCTCTTCTTTTTTGCCACAAGCGGTGGCCAACATGGCGGCCACCACAGCGGCGCCCAAGGTGTATTGGAATTTCATGAATCGTCTCCGGAGTGGCCGAATGGCCGTTGGTGAATGTCCTTCTGCACAACACAGAAAGGCCTTTCATTATTCATTAATTAATTAATGAACACACCCGGAAAAACCCTAGAACAGGGGCCGATTCAGTCCAAGGCGCGAGCGGCACCCAAGAGGGCGGGCGAAGGGTCGGCGGTGATGACCCACACCGGAATTTCACGCAAATATGCCTCGAAACGGCCTTTGGCTTCGAATCGGGCGCGAAAGGAAGACGCGTCCAAAGCCGTGCCCAAGCGGGGCGCGATGCCACCGCCCACGTAGACCCCGCCGCGTGCACCCAAGGTCAAGGCCAAATTGCCCGCCAGTGAACCCAACAGGGCACAAAACAGCGCCAGCGCTTCCACGGCGTGTGGGTGGCGGGCCTGCAAGGCCGCCTCGGTGACGGCCGCGGGGCTGTCGATGCCCGAGACGGCCGCGCCATCGGCGGCGCACAAAATTTCAAACGCGTCGAGCAAACCCTGGCCGCTCAGCAGCCGCTCGCTCGACGGGTGGCCGTAACGCGCCGTCAAGCCGTCCATGAGCACGCGCTCACGCGGCGTCTGCGCGGGCAGGGTGACATGCCCGCCTTCGCCTTGCACCGGCACCCAGCCGCCCTGCCCGTTGGGCAAAAGACCCGACACGCCCAGCCCCGTCCCCGCGCCGAGCAAGGCTTTGGGCGCATCGGCCACGGCCGTTTGTCCACCGACCTGTCGCAGCTGTTCGGGCGTGAGGTCGGGCAAGGCCAACGCCAAGGCGGTGAAATCGTTGAGCAAGCGCAGGCGGCGCAGACCAAATTCGGCGCGCACCGCGTTTTGAGAAAAGGCCCAGTGGTGGTTGGTCATGCGCACCGCGTCACCGGTGATGGGGTTGGCGATGGCAATCGCCGCCTCGGTCGGCTCGCCCTGCCCCACCCCATCGATGTACGCGCGCATGGCGGCTTGCAGCGTGGGGTAATCGGCGCCGGGCAAGACGCGCACGTGGGTCACAGGCGCGTGGGCGTGGTCTTGCCACGCAAAGCGGGCGTTGGTGCCGCCGACATCGGCGAGCAATCGGGCGGTGGTGTTGGGCTGTGTCATGTGCCCGAGATGATACCGAAGCTGTAACGAAATTACAGCTTCGCCGCGGCGCGGGCCCAGCGCACGATGTCGGCCGCGCCCATGGCACCGGCTTGGCGCGCCACTTCACGGCCGCCCACAAAGACCGCCAAGGTGGGGATGCTGCGGATGTTCAAGCGCGCACCCAAAGCCTGGGCTTCTTCGGTGTTGACTTTGGCCAAGCGCATGTGCGGCTCGAGCTGGGCTGCGGCCTGCTCAAACGCCGGGGCCATCGTGCGGCAAGGCCCGCACCACGGTGCCCAGAAGTCCACCAAGACCGGCACCTCGCTGCGCCCGATGTGGCGCTCAAACGCCGCCTCATCCAAGGCCGCGGGGTGGCCGTCAAACAAAGGGCGGTGGCACTTGCCGCAATCGGGCGCGTGGGCCAGTTGATCGCTGGGCACGCGGTTGGTGGTGTGGCAGTGGGGGCAAACGACGTGGGTGTTGGTGCTCATGGTGAATCACTCAAAAAGAGATGACCCATCAGTTGGGGGCGCTGCGGCGCAATTCAAGCCATGCTCAGATCCACAAACTGATCACGCTGAACAGCGCGCTGAGCACCACGGTGCTGCCCAAGGGGATGTGCCAATCGCGACCGCGGATGCGCCAGCTGAAGTCACCAGGCAAACGGCCCAAGCCCAAGCGGCGCAGGAAAGGCGCGAAGCCTTGGATGAGCACCAAGGCCAAAAAGGTGACGAGCATCCAGCGCAGCATGGGGTTCAGAGCCGGTGGCTGCGGTCGCCCACGGCAAACCCGCTGGGGGTCCAAGCCTCGGCGCTGGCCTCGGGGGCCAAGGCGATGACCTTAAAAAGCTCGCCCATTTCGTGTTCGTGGATGAGCTTTTGCATGAGCACGCGCTCGCGGGTGCTCACGCCCTCGGCCACCTCGGCCAAACCGGCGTTGATGAGGAAACGCCCTTGACTGGTGTAGCCCGACACCACCAAACCGGCGTCTTGGGCTGCCAAGGCCACGCTGGTGAAGTTGACGTGGGCGGTGATGTCTTTGAGACCCACCTCGGACAAGACATCGTCGTCGCTGCGGTGCGCGCGGTGGGCGATCAAGGTGCCCATGTGGCGCTCGGGGTGGTAGTACTCGCTCTCGGGAAAGCCATAGTCCACGAAGAAGCCCGCACCGGCCGACCAACGCTCGGCCAGCGTGCGCACAAAGGCCTCGGCCTGGGGGTGGATCTCGGTCAGGTAATCGTGTTCGCCGGGCACCTCACACGGCGGGCGCAGGTCGGTGGGTCGGTCCACCCAGACGCTGGCGCCTTGGCTGTCCACGCCCACGCCACGCTCGTGCCAAACGCCTTGGATGCGGTGCAACAACTGCACCGGCATGGCATCTAACACCTCGTTGCCCACCAGCACACCGTGCAGCGCGTCGGGCAAGCGGTCCACCCACTGCACCCGGTCGCCCCAAGCGGCCAAGCGCTCGCGCTGGCGTTCGCGCAAGCTGCCCGAGAGGTCGACGATGGTGTAGCGGCGCGGCAGGGCGCCGAGCGTTTGCAGGGCGCCGAGCAGCTGTTCGGCCAAGGCACCGGTGCCCGCGCCGAACTCCCACACCTCGTCGGTGCCGGTGGCCAGCAAGGCCTCGGCCACCGCACGCGCCAAGGTCCGACCAAACACGGGGGTGAGTTCGGGGGCGGTCACAAAATCGCTGCCCGCGTCCTCGGGGCGGTCTTCGGCGGCGGGCCAATGGCCCAATTTGGGGCTGCGGTTGGCGTAGTAACCCAAACCGGGCTCGTACAGAGCCATGGCCATGAAACGGTCAAACGGCAGCCAACCATCGGCTTGGCGCACCGCTTGGGCCACACGCGTTTGCAGCGCGCTCGTTAAACTAAGACGTTCTTTCACCCCCCGATTGTCGCCCATGACCCCACCCCTTTCGCCGCGTTCACGCACCGTGCTGGTCACCGGCGCGGGCAAACGCTTGGGGCGCGAAATCGCCCTGACCTTGGCGCGCGCGGGCTGGCAAGTCGCGGTGCACCACCGCCACTCCCGCAGCGACGCCGAACAAACGGCGGCGGACTGCAGCGCCGCCCACCCTCACGGCGCACCCGCCATGATCTACCACGCCGACCTGTCGGTTGAGGCCAGCGTGCGCGACTTGGTGCCCGCCGTGGTGGCCGAGTTCGGCGCGCTCGACGCCGTGGTCAACAGCGCCTCCATCTTTGAGCACGACAGCGCCGAGACCGTCGATGTGGCCAGTTTTCAACGGCATTGGATGGCCAACACGGCCGCGCCCGTGCTGCTGGCGCAAGCCCTGCACCAACACGTCGTGGCCCGTAGCGGCCAAGACGGCGTGGTGGTCAACCTGCTCGACCAAAAGCTGTGGAACCCCAACCCCGACTTTTTCAGCTACACCCTGTCCAAGGCCGCGCTGGAAACCGCCAACACCTTGATGGCCCAGGCCTTCTCGCCGCACCTGCGGGTGGTGGGCGTGGCCCCAGGCTTGACGCTGACCAGCCACCTGCTGAGCGACGAGAAATTCGCCGAGCTGCACCGACAGTCCCCTTTGGGCCGCTCGTCCACGCCCGAAGACGTGGCCGCCTCTGTCGCCTTTGCTTTGAGCAACCGTTCCATCACCGGCACCACGCTGCTGGTCGATGGTGGCCAACACCTGATGCGCTTCGAGCGCGATTTTTCTCACATGTGAGCGCGTCCAACATGCACCCAACCCCACCTTCGCCAGAACACGGCACCCAAATCCTCTCCCTCACGGGCTTGCGCTTTGATGCCAACCTGGGCATCTTGGCCCACGAAAAAACGGCACCGCAACCGATCCAAGTGGACGCCGAACTCAACCAAGGCGCCCAACCCTTGCTGCCCCGCGACGCCGAGATCGAACACGTGCTGGACTACCGCAAGGTGCGCCAAATCATCATCGATGAGTGCACGGCCGAACACGTCAACCTGCTCGAGAGCCTGATTGGCAAACTCACGCGCCGCTTGATGCTAT